>DASWER010000617.1:0-3507 GCA_036394655.1 Burkholderiales bacterium | reverse complement strand
GTGGTGTGGCTGCGCGTGATGGTCTTGAAATTGTCGTAGCGCACCTTGATGGTGACGGTGCGCGCGCGCAGCCCCTTGCGCTTCAGCTGCTCGGCGACGTCCTCGGCGAGCGCCTGGATCTGCTGGTTGATCTCGCGCCAGTCGGTGAGGTCCTTGGCATACGTGGTTTCGCTCGACACCGATTTGGTCTCGCGATTGGGCTCGACGGTTCGGTCATCGACGCCGTGCGAGAGCTGCACCAGCCACTCGGCGAGGCTGCCCACGGTTTTCGCGAGGAGCTCGGCGTCGGCGGTGCGCACGTCGACCAGCCGCTCGATGCCGATGGCGCGCAGCTTCTTCGCGGTCACGGGGCCGACGCCCCACAATGCTTCCACGGGCAATTTCTGCAGGAAGGCTTCGACGCGCTCGGGCGCGATGACTGTCAGCCCATCGGGCTTCTGCCAGCCGGAGGCGATCTTCGCCAGGAATTTGTTCGGCGCGACCCCGGCCGAGGCGGTGAGCTGGAGCTCATCCTTGATCTGCTGCTTGATGCGCAGCGCGACATTCATCGCGAGCGGCTCGCCCCACAGGTTCTCGGTGACGTCGAGGTAGGCCTCGTCGAGCGACAGCGGCTCGACCAGCGGCGTGGCCGACTGCAGGATCGACATCACCTTTTCCGACGCTTGCCTGTACTTGGCAAAGTCCGGGGGGACGATCACCAGCTCGGGGCACAGGCGCACCGCGCGCGACATCGGCATCGCCGAGCGCACGCCGAACTTGCGCGCCTCGTAGCTCGCCGCGGCGACTACGCCGCGCGATTCGGGCGAGCCGCCCACCGCGAGCGGTCTTCCGCGCAGCTCTTGGTTGTCGCGGCTCTCGACGGACGCGTAGAACGCGTCCATGTCTATGTGGATGATGCGACGGTGGATTATTTGAGTCGTGAGGTGAGGAACCTCAGGCGCCCGGCAAGCGAGCTCAGCATGGTCTGCGCGAACTGCGGGCTCACTTTCACCAGCATGAGGAACGCCTTGCGGCTGATCGGTTGCAGCGAAACGTCGCTTTCCGCCGAAGCATCGGCGATGCGCGTCGCCGCCGCGTCGACCAGCGCCGCCTCGCCGAAGACGCCGCCGGGGCCGAGGCGCTCGACCACGCTCCCGGCGATCGAGATGCTGACGTGCCCTTCGACCACCGCGTACATAAGCAGGCCCTTCTGGCCCTCGGCGACGATCGGCGCACCCTGCTGATAGAAGATCGGCGGATCGTCGTCGAGTCCCTCCACCAGGCCGCTGAGCACTTGCGGGTCGAAGGCGACGGCTTCCTTGATCTCGGCGTCGGCCGTGAGCGCGTTCTGGCTCTTCAACTGCGCGATGGTGTCGCGCAGCCGGTGGATCATCACGCTCATCATCATCACCGCGAATTCCGGCTTCTTGCGCAGCGCCGCCTGGAACTCCTCGTCGTCGAGCGCGATCACGCGGCAGGCGCTCTTCGCCACCGCCGAGGCGCTGCGCGGCGCGTCCGAGATCAGCGCCATCTCGCCGAAGATCTCGCCCGGGCGCACGCGCCCGATGCTCTTCCCGCCGGAGACCAGGCCGACCTCGCCCTTCAGGAGCAGATACATCTTGTGCCGCCGCACCAGCGGAATCGCCCGCTCGTTCTCGGCGAAGATCTTCTCGCCTTCGGCGATGGTCGCGGGCTTGCCGGCAGACTTGAAGAATTCCAGCGCGACCCCCGGATCGTAGGTCGCGGCGCCGGCGAAACCGGGTTGAGCTTGCGGATTCATCGAACCTCCATGGGCATTAACATGCCACCGGAGGAGACGACCATGCAAGGCAAGATTGGACTCGAAGAGCATTTCGCAATTCCCGAGACGCTGAACGACTCGAAGGGCTTTCTCGGCGACGGCACCTGGCCCGAGCTCGAATCGCGCCTGATGGACATCCAGACGCGGCGCCTCGGCGAGATGGACCGCCACGGCATGCAGACGATGGTCCTGTCGCTCAACGCACCCGCGGTGCAGGCGATCGCCGAGCCGAAGCGTGCCATCGACATTGCGCGGCGCGCCAACGATTTCCTTGCAAAGGAGGTCGCCAGGCGCCCGGAGCGCTTCCAGGCGCTCGCCGCGCTGCCGATGCAGGATCCGGAGGCCGCGGCGCGCGAGCTCGCGCGCTGCGTGAAGGAGCTCGGCTTTCGCGGCGCGCTGGTGAATGGCTTCTCGCAGATCAACGATCCGAACTCCATGGTTTACCTGGACGATGCGCGCTACCAGGGATTCTGGGCGCAGTGCGCCAAGCTCGACGTGCCGTTCTATCTGCACCCGCGCAATCCGCTGCCGAGCGCGTCGCAGATCTACGAAGGGCATCCGTGGCTGCTCGGCCCGACCTGGGCGTTCGGCCAGGAGACCGCGGTGCACGCGTTGCGCCTGATGGCCTCAGGCCTCTTCGATCGCCATCCGCGCCTGCAGATCATCCTCGGGCATCTCGGCGAAGGGCTGCCCTACAGCATCTGGCGCGTCGATAATCGCAATGCCTGGACCAAAGTGCCGCCGCGCTACCCGGCGAAGAAAAAGCTCGGCGCGTACCTGCAGGAGAACTTCTACCTCACCACCTCGGGCAACTTCCGCACGCCGACGCTGATCGACGCCATCCTGGAAGTCGGCGCCGACCGCATCATGTTCTCGACCGACTGGCCGTTCGAGAACGTCGACCACGCCGCGATCTGGTTCGACGACTGCCCGATCAGCGAGGCCGATCGCCTCAAGATCGGGCGTACCAACGCCGAGCGGCTGTTCAAGCTGTAGCATAGGCGCGTCGTTCTCTCTAAGGAGGAGGTCGATATGAACCGCATTGCTCACGCGGCGCTTGCCGCATCGTTGTCTGTTCCGCTGTTCGCGTTTGCCCAGGCTTGGAACGTCGCGCCCGAAAGCCAGCGCTGCCCGTCGAAATGGGGCGCTGGTGACGAGCGCGGCTCGGGCAATCACATGAAGAACCCGCAGAACGTGCTGCGCGGCGCGCGCCTCATCAAGACCGGCGAGGTGATCGAGCTCGGCCACGTGCTCGGCCCGCAGATGGCGTTCTTCGGCACGCGCATCTTCAACCTGCACACCAAGCGCACCTTCATGAACCCGGGGCGCAACACGCGCGGCTCGAACGAGGAGGTCGTCACCTCGGAGATCGGCCAGGTCGGCACGCAGTTCGACGGCTTCGCGCACCAGTCGCACGGCGACTCGCATTACAACTGCTTCAAGACCAGCGAGATCGCCACGCGCAGCGGCTTCACCAAGCTCGGCGTGCAGAACGCGCCGACCTTCTTCACGCGCGGCGTGCTGATCGACGTCGCCGGCTCGAAGGGCGTGGAGATGCTCGGCGACACCTACGAGATCACGGTCGCGGACCTGGAGCAGGCGCTCGCCAAGCAGGGCAACATGAAGCTGCAGCCGGGCGATGCGGTGATCATCAACACCGGCTGGGGCAGGCTCTACGGCAAGGACAACGCGCGCTTCGTGAAGTCGACGCCCGGCGTCGGCGTCGC
>DASWER010000616.1:0-1952 GCA_036394655.1 Burkholderiales bacterium | reverse complement strand
TTCCGCATTCGCTGATGATCGCGTTCGTCTGCGACTGGGTGAGCGGCGAAATTCGGCCGCAGGAAGGGGAAATCGAAGCGGCAAATTGGTTCGATGTATTGCAATTACCTAAACTTCCAAGCAAAATCTCGATCGCTCGCCGGCTGATCGATGCAGTTGCAGCAGAAATGCGCGGCGAATAGCGCAGCACTTGGGAGGTTTTGAACGAATTGAACAAGAATAAAGATCTCTTAGCGCCGCAAGGCGCGGATGGAAGGCGTAGCCTGGTTCGTTGCACGGCAGGCTGCGCCTTCGCATTTTGGGGGGGACGCGAATGAACGGTCTGCATCTCATCGGTGACCTCACCGGCTGCCGCTGCGATCCGCAGCGCCTTCTCGACGGCGCAGGCTTCCGCGCAGAGTGCATCGCCATGGTCGAGGCCTCGGGCCTCACCACCATGGATGCGACCTTCCACCAGTTCGAAGGCTCCGGCTTCACCGGCACCGTGGTGCTCGCCGAGTCCCACCTCGCGATCCACACCTGGCCCGAGCGCCAGGGGCTGACGCTCGACGTCTACGTCTGCAACTACAGCGCCGACAATTCGGCGAAGGCGAGGAAGCTGCTCGACCTGCTGATCAACTACTTTCAGCCGACCGAGATCGCGCGCCACGAGGTCGACCGCGGCGAGCACCTCCTCATGGAGCCGCTCAACGACTCGACCGGCTTCTACATCAAGGCGACCAGGCAGGTCGGCGAGTGGCAAACGCGCTTCCAGAAGATGCAGATCTACGAGACGCCGCACTACGGCAAGCTGTTCCGCCTCGACGGCTTCAACATGACCTCCGAGAAGGAAGAGTTCGTCTACCACGAGAACCTGATCCATCCCGCGCTGACCGCGCATGCCGCGCCGAAGAAGGTGCTGATCATCGGCGGCGGCGACGGCGGCTCCTCCGAGGAGGCGCTCAAGCATCCCTCGGTCGACAACGTCACCATGGTCGAGATCGATGCCGACGTCATCACGGTCGCCAAGGAGCATTTCCAGGCGGTGCACAACGGCGTGTTCGACAACCCGAAGCTCACCGTGCGCATCGACGACGGGATGAAGTACGTGCGCGAGACGCACGAGCGCTACGACCTGATCGCGCTGGATCTCAACGACCCGGTCGGCCCGGCGGCCGCGCTCTACTCGATGGAGTTCTTCCAGCAGCTGCGCACGGCGCTCGCGCCGGGCGGCGCGTTAACGCTGCACCTCGGCTCGCCGGTGGCGCAGCCGCAGCGCGTGTCCGACCTTGCCCAGCGCCTGAACAGCGTGTTCCGCATCGTGCGGGTGTACACCATGTACATCCCGCTGTATGGCTCGCTCTGGTCGATGGCCGTGTGCTCGGACAAGCTCGATCCAAAAGCCTTCACGGCCGACGAGATCGACCGGCGCATCGATGCGCGCAAGATGCAGGAGCTGCGCTTCTACAACGGCGAGACCCACGAGGGCGTGTTCGCGCTGCCCAACTTCGTGCGCGACCTCGTCACCCCCGCCCGCCTGAAGCAGCCGACTCGTGGCCGCCGCCTCGGCGTGGTCAAGGTCGCTTCGAAGTAGCGTAGCGCTCCAGCAGGGACGTCATCGCCGCATCACGGCGCATACGCGCCACGGCAAGCGCCCGGTCGCTGTCCGCGCCGGCTTTCACCAGCACCTCCACGCTCGCCCGATCGCCGCGCATCGCCGCCGCTGTGAGCGGCGTCATGCCGTGGCTGTCGGGCTTGTCGGGCCATTTACCCATCGCGAGAAGCTCGTTCAGCGCTGCGACGTCGCTGGACATCACGGCGCTCATCAGGTCGTTGTACTTCGGGCCGCTGCGCGCGGGCAGCGACTCGAGCGTTCCCGGGAGCGCAATGGTGCGTTCCTGCAGTTGCCCCGGCAGGTCGAGCGCGCGCGCGGCGGCGACCGGCTTTGGCACCACTGCGGCACGCTTGGGCTC
>DASWER010000615.1:0-8408 GCA_036394655.1 Burkholderiales bacterium | reverse complement strand
CGGATCCACCAGGTGGCGTAGGTCGAGAACTTGTAGCCGCGGCGGTATTCGAACTTGTCGACCGCCTTCATCAGGCCGATGTTGCCTTCCTGGATCAGGTCGAGGAACTGCAGGCCGCGGTTGGTGTACTTCTTCGCGATCGAGATCACCAGGCGCAGATTGGCCTCGGTCATCTCGCGCTTCGCGCGGCGGGCTTTCGCCTCGCCGGTCGACATCTGCTTGTTGATCTCCTTCAGGTCCTTGATCGAGATGCCGATCTTCTGCTGCACGCCCTGGATCTTCGAGAGCGCCTCGAGGATCGACGGCTCGACGCGGATCAACGCCTCGGTCCACGGATGGCCGGCGCTGAGCTCGGTCGACAGCCAGCGCTTGGAGCCCTCGGTGCCGGCGAAAATCTTGATGAAGTGCGGGCGCGGCATCTGCGCCTTGTCGACCGAGATGTCGTGGATCTCGCGCTCGTGGCGGCGGACCTCGTCGACCAGGCTGCGCACGCTGTCGGACAGGCGCTCTACGGTGCGCGCGGTGAAGCGGATGGTCATCAGCTCGTGCGAGATCTGGTCGCGAACGCGCAGGTAATCCTTGTCCTTGGAGCCTTTGTTTTCCAAAGCCTTGAGAAGCTTCTCGAACAGGCGGCGGATGCGCGCGAACTTCTCCAGCGCCTCGCCTTTGAGCTTGAGCATGCTCGCCGACTGCGCGGCCTCGGCGGCCTCTTCGTCCTCTTCGCCTTCTTCTTCCTCGATCTGCGCTTCCTCGTCCTCCGGCGTCGGCGCGGCCTTCTTCGGATCGAAGCTGTCCTTGGCGTTCGGGTCGATCAGGCCATCGACCACCTCGTCGATGCGCATCTCGTCCTTCTCGACCTTGTCGGCGAGGTCGAGGATCTCTCTGACGGTAGTCGGGCAGGCGCTGATCGCGAGGATCATGTGGCGCAGGCCGTCCTCGATGCGCTTGGCGATCTCGATCTCGCCTTCGCGCGTCAGGAGCTCGACCGAGCCCATCTCGCGCATGTACATGCGCACCGGGTCGGTAGTGCGGCCGAACTCGGAGTCGACCGTCGAGAGCGCGGCCTCGGCCTGCTCCTCGACATCTTCATCGGTCTGCGCCACCGGCGCCGCATCGGCGGCGATCAGCAGCTGCTCCTGGTCGGGCGCCTGGTCGTAGACCTGGATGCCCATGTCGCCGAACGTGGAGATGATCGCTTCGATCTGCTCGGCATCGACCAGATCGTCGGGCAGGTGGTCGTTGATCTCGGAATAGGTGAGGAAGCCGCGCTCCTTGCCGAGCTTGATCAGGTTCTTGAGGCGCGTGCGCCGGGTCTCGGCGTCTTCCTTCGGCATCTCCGCCGGGATGTGCCAGGCGTCCTTGCCGCCGCGACGGCCGCCGCGGCCGCGCTTGCCTTTGGCCTTGACCTCGTTGACCTTGGCTTCGAGGAGCTCGAGCGCCGCCTTCGCGCTCTTGATCGGCGCCTTGGGCGCCTTGCCGGTCTTGTCGTCGGGCTTGCCTGCAACCGGCTTGCCGGCGATAACCTTCGCCGCCGGTGCGAGCTTGCGCGCGCGCTCGGGCTGCTTCGCGCGAGCGACTTTCTTATGCGCGCGCGCCTTCGGGACGTGACGCTTCAGCGCGCGAGCGACGTGCGCCTTTTTCTTGGCTGCTCGAGCTTTCTTGACCTTGGGCTTGCGCTTCTGATGGACCATCCGTCCCCCGACAAAGACTGCTAAAAGAACCTTACCGACCGCGGCAAAAAGAACCGCGCATTATAGTTGACAGCTCAAGGGCTTGGAAGTGCCCCTTGCAGTCTTTTGTAGGCGAGATTTTTTTCCTGCCATACAAGCTGCTCTTCGCGGGAGGCGAGCCCGCCGGCCCGCAGCTGGTCCAGCTCCTTCTTGCGCCGTGCGAGGTCGAGCTTGACCAGCGCCTCGGTGAATTCCGTCTCGGCTTCCTGGGCGCTGAACCGGATTTCCTCCCCATACCTATGGGCGCGCAGCACGATCTCAAGGGCCGGGCTTCCCTGCAGCCGGTCCAGGAGCAAGCCGAGCGACGGTTCCTCTTCGAACTCACGGCAGGCTTCCCGAACGGCCAGCAAGGCCTGCGATTCCGCGCGCTCGGCATTGAGCGCCTCGGGGTCGATGTGCTCCACCAGCGCCAGGTTGCAGAGCAGGCTGTAGAGCAAGCTCCATTCCGGACTGTCGGGCCCGGCATAGCGGGTGCGCGGCGGCGCCTGGCGCGAGAAGCGCGGCCGCTGCGGCAGCTCAAGCAGCCGGTCGATTTCCCCTTCGGCCACGCGGGAAAGCTCAGCGATCTCGTTGATGAGCTGCAGCCGCAAGGCCGGCGCGGCGACCTTCTGCACGTGGGGCTTCGCCACCGAAATGAACCGGGCGCGGCCCTCGGCAGTGGCGAGATCGCATTCCGCCCGCAGCTGCGCGAGGAGGAACTGGGTGAGCGTTTCGGCCTCGCGGAGCTTCCGCCGCCAGCCTTCCTTGCCGTGCTTGCGCACGTAGGTGTCCGGGTCCTCGCCGTCGGGCAGGAAGAGAAAGCGGATCGGCTTGTGGTCGGGTGCGAGCGGCAGGCTCACTTCGAGCGCGCGCCACGCCGCCTTGCGGCCGGCCGCGTCGCCGTCGAAGCAGAACACGATCTCCTCGGCGAGCCGCAGGAGCTTCGCCACATGCACCGGCGTCGTGGCGGTGCCAAGGGTCGCGACGGCATTACCGACCTCGTACTGCGCGAGCGCCACGACATCCATGTAGCCCTCGACCACCAGCGCATGCCCTTCAGTGCGGATCGCGTCGCGCGCCTGCACCAGGCCGTAGAGCTCGCGCCCTTTTTCGAATAGCGGAGTCTCCGGGGAGTTGAGGTACTTCGGCTCGCCATCGCCCATTACGCGCCCGCCAAAGCCGATCACCGCGCCGCGCGCGCTGAAGATCGGGAACATGACGCGGTCGCGGAAGCGGTCGTAGCGCTTGCCTTCTTCGCCCTCGATCACCAGGCCGACCTCGACCAGCGCCTTGTCCTCGTAGGCCGGAAAGGCCGCCTTCAGCCCCTGCCAGCCCTCCGGCGCGTAGCCGATGCGAAAGCGCGCTGCGATCTCACCGGTGAGACCGCGTCCCTTGAGATAGTCGATGGCGCGCGGCGATTTCTTGAGCTCCGCGCGATAGAAGTCCATCGCCTTCTCCATCAGCGGGTAGAGATCGGTCTCGCGCTCCTTGCGCGCCGCCTCCTGCGGCGTCGGCGGGCGGGCATCCGGCACCTGCATGCCGACGCTCGCCGCGAGCTCTTTCACCGCGTCGACGTAGCCGAGCGCCGTATACGCCATCAGGAACCCGATCGCATTGCCGTGCACGCCGCAGCCGAAGCAGTGATAGAACTGCTTCGCCGGACTTACGCTGAACGAAGGCGACTTCTCGTTGTGGAACGGGCAGAGGCCGAGGTAGTTGGCGCCGCCCTTCTTCAGCTGGACGTAGCGCGAGATCACATCGACGATATCGATGCGGTTCAGCAGGTCCTGCTTGAATGATTCAGGAATCACTTAGCGGCCCATTTTCCCGCGGAAAATGGGGCTCTGTGCCTGATTTTTAAGTCCCGAGCCGGGCCTTTACCAGCGCAGAGACCTTTCCCATGTCGGCTTTGCCGGCAAGACGCGGCTTGAGGAGCGCCATCACCTTGCCCATGTCCTTGACGCCGCTCGCGCCCGACTCGGTGAGCGCGGCCGCCACGGCTTGCGCGATGTCGGCCTCGCTCATCTGCGCCGGCAGGTAACCCGACAGGAGCACGAGCTCTGCCTTCTCGGCGTCGACGAGATCCTTGCGCGCGGCCTTCTCGTACTGCGCGATCGATTCGCGGCGCTGCTTGATCATCTTCTCGATCACGCCCACTACCGCGGCGTCGTCGAGCTCGATGCGCTCGTCGACCTCGCGCTGCTTGATCGCCGCGAGAATCAGGCGAACGGTCGACAGCCGTGCGGCGTCCTTCGCCCGCATGGCGGTCTTCATGTCCTCGGTGATTTGCTGCTTAAGAGAGATGCGGCTAGTACATCTTCTGCGGCAGCATCTGGCTGCGCAGGCGCTTGTGATGGCGCTTCACCGCCGCGGCGAGCTTGCGCTTGCGCTCGGCAGTCGGTTTCTCGTAGTACTCGCGGGAACGCAGCTCGGTGAGAAGACCGGTCTTCTCCACTGTCCGCTTGAAGCGCCGCATGGCGACTTCAAACGGCTCGTTTTCCTTGACCCTTACTGTCGGCATCCAGCCCTCGGCTCTTTGGGGGGCTGAATTGTATCAAAATCAGTGCCATGCTCGTCCTCGGAATCGAGACTTCGTGCGATGAAACCGGCGTCGCCTTGTACGACGGCACGCAGCGCCGGCTGCTCGCCCACGCCGTGCACTCGCAGGTCGCGATGCACGAGGCTTACGGCGGCGTGGTGCCCGAGCTCGCCTCGCGCGACCATATCCAGCGCCTGGTGCCGCTCACGCGCCTGGTGCTGGAGCGCGCGCAGCGCCAAATGGCTGATCTGCAGGGTATCGGCTACACCGAGGGTCCCGGACTCGCCGGCGCGCTGCTGGTTGGCGCTTCCTTCGCCCACGCGCTTGGCGAAGCGCTATCGGTACCCGTGCTGGGGATCCACCACCTCGAAGGTCACCTGCTCTCGCCGCTGCTTTCCGCTCGCCGGCCGCAGTTTCCGTTCGTCGCGCTGCTCGTCTCCGGCGGCCACACGCAATTGATGCGGGTCGATGCCGTCGGCGAGTACCGGCTGCTCGGCGAAACCCAGGACGATGCGGCGGGCGAAGCCTTCGACAAGACCGCCAAGCTCCTCGGCCTCGGCTATCCCGGCGGGCCGGCGCTTTCCGCGCTGGCCGAACGCGGCGCACCCGGGCGCTACCGGCTGCCGCGCCCGATGCTCGCGAGCGGCGATCTGGACTTCAGCTTCTCGGGACTGAAGACCGCCGCCTTGATGCTCGTCAAGCAGCAGGGAAATCCGGCCGACATCGCGCGCGCCTTCGTCGACGCGGTTGTCGAGGTGCTGGTGGCGAAGTGCGTGCGTGCGCTGCAGGCCAACAGCCTCACGCGCCTGGTGGTAGCCGGCGGCGTCGGCGCGAACAAGCAGCTGCGTGCCGCGCTCGATGCAGAGGCGAAGAAGCGCGGCTTCGAGGTGTTTTATCCTGAGCCCGAGCTTTGCACCGACAACGGCGCCATGATCGCCTTTGCCGCCGCGCAGCGCCTGAACTCCCGCACGGCGAGCGGGCAGCACAGCTTCAGCGTCAAGCCGCGCTGGGCGCTCTAGGCTTTCTTGGCGCCGATGCGCGACTCGGTGCCGGCGATGAGCCGCGAGATGTTGGCGCGATGACGCCACGCCAGCAGCGCCGAGATCACCAGCACCGCCGCGAAATAAGCGTCCAATCCGAGCAGCAGCGCGGTGAAGAACGGCGCGAACGCGGCCGCGACCAGTGCCGCGAGCGACGAGTAGCGCAGGAACGCCGCGATGATCAGCCACGTGGCGAGCGTGCCGAGGCCGATGCGCCAGTCGATGCCGAACAGCACGCCGGCCGCGGTGGCGACGCCTTTGCCGCCCTGGAATCGGTGATACGCGGGAAACAGATGGCCGAGAAAAACAGCGAGCGCGGCGTACGGCGCCGCTTCCGGTACGAAGACCAGCGCGAGCCATACCGCGAGCCATCCCTTGGCCGCATCGCCCAACAGCGTAACCACCGCGCCGGCTTTGCTTCCGGTACGCAGCACATTGGTCGCGCCCGGATTCTTCGAGCCGTAGCTGCGCGGATCCGGCAGGCGCATCAGCCGGCTCACCACGATGGCGAAGGAGACCGAGCCCAGCAGATAAGCCGCAAGCACGGCGAGCACGATCTGCATCGCGGCGATTCTATAGAATCGGCCGCAGCATGGACGCCATCGTCATCCGGGACCTGCGCGTGGAGGCGCTGATCGGCATCCACCGCCGCGAGCGCCATGTGAAGCAGACGCTCTCCATCGATCTCGAGATCGGCCTGCCGGGCACGGCGGTCTTCGCCAGCGACAAGGTGGCCGACACCATCGACTACGAGCAGGTGGCGCTGCGCATCCGCGACCTCGCCTCGGCGCAGCACTACCGCCTGGTGGAAACCTTCGCCGATAGCATCGCGGCATTCCTCACCAGCGAATTCGGCGCGCCCTGGGTCAAGGTGAGCGTCGCCAAGATCGGCATCCTGCCGAACGCCAAATTCGTCGGCGTCACCATCGAGCGCAAAAAATAAATGGGGACAGACCCCATTTTTCTCATTTAGCCCCGAGGGTGGTGCTTGGCGTGCAACTGCTTCAACCGCTCGCGCGCCACGTGCGTGTAGATCTGCGTCGTCGAGATGTCCGCGTGCCCGAGCAGCATCTGCACCACGCGCAGGTCGGCGCCGTGATTGATGAGGTGGGTGGCAAACGCGTGGCGCAGCACATGCGGCGAGAGCCGCTTGCCGGGAATGGCGCGCGCGCCATAGCGGCGGATGAGATGCCAGAACGCCTGGCGCGTCATGCCGGCGCCGCGCGCCGTGACGAACAGCGCCTCGGACTCGCGCTTGCCTTTGAGCTCGGTGCGCGCCTCCTTTAGATAGCGCGCGATCCAGTGCGCCGCTTCTTCGCCGAGCGGCACGAGGCGCTCCTTGGCGCCTTTGCCGAGCACGCGCACGACATTGGCATCCAGATTGGTGGCCAGCGTCTTCAGCCCCACCAGCTCCGAGACGCGAAGGCCGGTGGCGTACAGCGTCTCGAGCATCGCGCGATCGCGCAATCCCATCGTCGTGCCGGTCGGCGGTGCCGCGAGGAGCGCTTCCACCTCATCCTCGGACAGGCTCTTCGGAAAGCGCGGCGTGCGCTTCGGCGCATCGACCTTGAGCGTCGGATCGGCGCCGATCAGCCGTTCGCGCAGGCAGTACTGATAGAAGCGCTTGACGCTCGAGACGCGGCGCGCGGCGCTGGAGGAGCGGCCCTTCTTCGAGGCGAGGAAGGCGAACAGCGCCTCCTCATTGGCCTTGAGGAGCGCGCCGCGGAGAAACGCCTGCAGCTGCTCGAGATCCGCGCGATAGGCGGCGATCGTGTTCTGCGCCAGCCCGTCCTCCAGCCACAGGGCGTCGCAGAACGCGTCTAGGGTGTCAGCTCGAACGCGTCCGCGCCGCACTCGTGGAGCAGCAGCCAACGCTTGGCCTCCAGCAGATAGCCGTCGGTCGCATGCGCAAAGCCGCCGATGCCGTTCGCCGCGACCACGCGATGGCAGGGAATCACGATCGGCAGCCGGTTGTCGCCGCAGGCCTGGCCGACGGCGCGCGCCTCGGCGCCGAGCCGCTGCGCGAGCTCGCCGTAGGTTAGCGTCTTGCCGCGCGGAATGGTGCACAGCGCGTCCCAAAGACGCCGCTGGAACTCCGAGCCTTCTATCAGGAGAGGGAGCTCGAAGCGCACATCCGGGTGGTCGCGGTAGCGCTCGAGCTGCCGTGCCGCGCGTTCGGCGAGCGGATTGGTCGGCTTCTGCACTTCCACGGACGGCGGCAGATAAGTGATGTCGGTGACGCGGTCGTCGCGCGTTCGAACCGCCACCTTCATCTTCGGGAATTCAATGATCGCGTCGTACATAGGCGTTGACTGTAATCTTGATCTGACCCGGCCGCATCCCGTTTATTGCGCCAGCTTCTCGATCTGCGCCAGCAGCTCGTCGGGCACTTCGATGCCCTGCGCCAGCGCGCTCTTCTCGGCCGCGAAGCGGCGGGCGCCGGGCAGGCGCACCTCCGGATCGGCGAGCATGGTGCGCACCACGGTCTCGACGCGCTCGAGGTAAGTAGCGGTCCCGGCGAGCGCGCCAGGATCGATGGCGATGAACGCCTGGCCGATGCGCGGCCGGTTGCCCTCTTCGGAGAAGAACGAGTCGGCCTCGGGCCCGATCGCTGCGCCGGTGAGCGAGGCGCAGATCAATTCGAACATCAGCGCCAGCATCGCGCCCTTTGAACCGCCGATCGGGTACAGGCTGCCGTGCTCGATCGCTTCTTTGGGATCGTTGGTCGGCTTACCGTTGCGGTCCATTGCCCAGCCGTCGGGGATGCGCTCGCCTTTGCGCATCGCCATCATGATGCGGCCGCGCACCACCGTAGTCAGGGCGAGATCGATGACGATCGGCTGTTCGTTAGCTCTGGGGAAGACCGCCGCGATGGGATTGGTGCCGAAGAGCGGCTTCTTGCCGCCCCAGGGCGGAATCGCCGCCGGCGAATTGGTGAACGCAAAGCCGACCAGGCCGGCACGCACCACCGGCAGGAGATGGATGCCGAGCACGCCGACGTGCGCGCTGTTCTTGATTCCGCAGAAGCCGATGACGTTGCGCCGCGCGCGCTGGATCACCTCGTCGATCGCGAGCTGCGCCGAGACGTAAGGCAGGCCGTCGGCGTTGTCGATCAGGCAG
>DASWER010000614.1:0-4055 GCA_036394655.1 Burkholderiales bacterium | reverse complement strand
TTCATGCATACCGGGCGCACGCGCACGCTCTACGGGCTGCACCCGGGCAAGGGCTGCTTCATGTGGTCGGCGCCGCCGCGCGAGCGGCCGCTGGTCTACATCCTCGAAGACACCGCCAACTGCAACGACGTGATGTTCCCGCGCTGCAGCGCCGCCCTGTACGAGAGCGTCTACGGGCTGCCGGTGCACACCAACTGCCAGGACATCCAGGCCGAGGCGCAGCGCGAGTACGGCCTCACGCCCGACGACGTGCACGACTCCTTCAACCTCTTCATGCACACCGGCGTCGACGCCTCGGGCAGGCTGACCATCGACCGGCAGCGCGCCAAGGCCGGCGACTATGTCGATCTGCTGGCGGTGGTCGACGTGCTCGCGGTGCCGAACGTCTGCGGCTCGGACCTGATGCGCACCAGCAACTTCAGCATCAAGCCGGTGGAGCTCTCGGTGTTCGCCGCCTCCGAGGCCCAGCTCGCCGCCGTGCCGCCGTTCAAGCCGCTCGCCAGCAACCGCACGCCGGCGCAATTCAGGAACAGCCGCATCAAGCCCGACCGCGAGCTGCGCCGCGACCCGCACTACGAGGCTGTCTTCACCAACGTGCCGATCGAGTACCGCGAGCTGCCAGTGCCGCTTTCGGCGCAGGACTATGCGCTGCTCGAGCAATGCAGGAGAAGCGAGCTCTACGGCGACGACGACGGCGCGGCGCTGCGCGATATCGTGTTCAGCTGGTGGGAGGAGCGCTTCCTCAGATGACCACGGGGGCATCGCAGTAAAGGCGCCGCAGGTTTTCCTGGAACGGCCGCTGCAGCTTCTTCAGCGTCCCGCTGACGGGATCGGAGCCGGCGAGCATGGTGTCGGTGGCGTCCATCGAGAAGTCCATGACGAAGCGCAGGCGCTCGGCACGCTTGCTGGCGATCGCCTGCACCAGCTTCGGCACGTCGACCGGCACCTTCGCGCGCCGCGCGCCGAGCCAGTGCGCGCGGATCTGCGATGCCGCGAGGCACGCATCCTCGATCGCCTGCGTCGCGCCCTGGCCGAGCGTCGGCACCATGCCGTGCGCGGCATCGCCGAGCAGCAGCACGCGGCTGCTGGCGTCGGCGAACAGCGGCGTCACTTCCTGCATGCGCGCCCAGTGGATCTGCCCGAGGTTCGCGCACACCGCGTCGATCAGCCAGCGGCACGCCGGGCTGGGCCGATAGGCCGCGGGCGTATAGAAAGCGCGCAGCGCCTCGGCGGTCTTGCACTCCTCCGGAACGGTCGACTCTGGCGCGATGGGAAACGAACCAGCGATGTAGATAGCGCCGTCGGGCACGCGGAAGGCGAGCAGGCGATTCGGGCCGTTGAACCATTGCTCGTAGTCGTCGATCAGGCCGCCCGAAGTGTCCGGCGCCAGCAGGCGGAACATCGCCACGCCGATGTGGCGCACCGGCGGCGGGCCGCAGAAATCCTTGCGCACCCGGCTGTAGCGGCCGTCGGCGGCGACCAGCAGGTCGACGTCGTTGCACGCGAAGCGCTCTTCGCCGCGGCGCGCCTCGACGAACAGATGTCCCGGCCGTGCGGCGGTGTAGCCGCTGCTGACCACCTCGGTGCCGAAGCGGATGCGCGGCGCCGCGGCGCCGCGCAGCACGCGGTAGAGCTCCGACCATCGCAGGCGAATGCCCGGATTCTCGGCGACGCGCTCGAGCGGCAGATCCATCAGCACCGTGCCGTCGGCGAGCGAGACGCGCCAGTTGCGCCACAGGATGCTCACGCCGAGCACCGCCTGGTGCAGGTCGGGCACGTGGGCCGCCAGCGCCTTGATGGCGTTCGGGCCGATGTTGAGGCCGGTGCCGGCTTCCGACTGGTCGGCGCGGCCGGCGCGCTCCAGGCATTGGACGTCCACGCCGGAGGTGTGATGCAGCGCGTACGCGAGGATGCTGCCGGCGATGCCCGCGCCCGCGATGACGACCTTCAGCGGTGCACCTCGGCCTCGCCGTGGCGCGCGAGGAGCTCCATCAGCTTCTTGCGGATCAGGATGCCGGGGCGGTCGGAGTCCATCGAGTACTCGACGCCGCGCCGGCGCGTGTCGACCAGCGCATCGGGATCGGTGGTTTCCAGGATCTCCTTGTCCTCGCGCGTCACGACGTAGTCGAACTCGATCAGGTCGCGCACCGGGCACTGCGCTTCGCTGTCGTTCCTGAACAGCCACTGGCAGAGCTGGATGTGGCCGTCGTCGATCGGCGTGAAGGCGTTGATGATGATGTGGCGGATGCCGCTCGGGTACTCGATGTCCAGGCGCCGCGAGAACGGCAGGAAGTAGGCGTTGCGCATGTGGCGCGTGGTGGTGGGGCCCGGTTCGCCTGAGATGCGCCGCCAGCGCACCGGATTGGCGGCGTCGATCAGCGTCTCGGCGTAGAAGCCCTCCTGCCCGTCGACCAGCTCGTACTTGCTCGGCTGGGGCTGCGCCGCGATGCCGAAGGTGTTGCGGTGGACGAAGCTGAAGTGCGAGTTGTCGAACGAGTTCTCGAGCGCGCGCAGCGGGCTGGTCGCCCAGGTCTCGTAGAACTGGAAGATGGTGCGGTAGCCCGGATCGTCGAACTCCGGGATCGGCGGGATCTCGGCGATCGGCTCCTCGAGCGCCACCCAGGCGTAGCCGTAGCGCCCGATGCAGCGGTACGAAGGCGTCCGGTATTCCTTCGGAATCGGGCGGCCGCCTTCGTATTGCGGGATGAACACCACCTGGCCGCTGCGGTCGTAGGTCCAGCCGTGGTAGCCGCACTGCAGGTTGCCGTCGACGCTGCGGCCTTTGGAGAGTCTCGCGGTGCGATGGCAGCAGCGATCCGCCAGCGCGGCGGGCTGGTCCTGGCCGTCGAGGAACAGCACCAGGTCCTGGCCGAGCAAGCGGAACGGCTTCGGCGTGTCGAGCATCGAAAGCGGCATGCACGCATGCCAGTACTTGCGGAACACGGCCTGTTGCGTCACGAGCATGAGACGGCTCCCACCTTTTTCACCACCTCGCGCGCGCGTGCGCCGAGCTCGGCGAAGTCGATGCCGGGGATGCGGTCGTCCTGCACGATGGTCTTGCCGCCGCAGATCAGGCGGCGCAGGCGCGGCCGGCCGCCGCTCGCCACCGGGGCGATCGCCGCATCGTGCATGCCGAAATGGCGCGGCTCGGAGAGCTCGTAGACCGCGAGGTCCGCCGCGTAGCCCGGCGCCACGACGCCGGTCTTGAGGCCCAGCACGCGCGCGCCGCCCGCCGTGCCCCAGTGGATCACCTGCTCTACGGTCGTCGCGTCGGCGCCGCCGTCGGGCGCGCCGCTCGCCCCCTTGGCCGCGCGGTGCACGTACCACGCGAGATGCGCCTCGCTGAGGAAGTCGCCGGTCTCGTTCGAGCCCGCCCCGTCGACGCCGATCGATACCGGCATGCCGGCGGCCTGCATGCGCGGCACCGGGGCGATGCCGCTGCCGAGGCGGCAGTTGCTGCCCGGGCAGTGGGCGATGCCGGTGCCGGCGCTCGCCATCATCGCGATCTCGGCGTCGGTGACGTGGCACAGGTGCGCGAACCATACGTCGGGACCGAGGAACTCCTGCTCGGCGCAGTACTCGACCGGCCGCAGCCCGAAATGCTCGCGGCAGTAGGTGATGTAGTCGAGGTTCTCCGACAGGTGCGAATGCAGCCGCAGGCCGAGGCGTCGCGCGGCGCGGGCGAGCTCGCGCAGCTCGCCGCTGCGCACGCCGTACGTCGGCGTGCGCGGCGCCATCACCACCCTGCGGAACGAGAACGGGTCCGGATCGTGGTAGCGCCGCGCCAGGCGCTCGACATCGCCGACGATCGCATCGAGGGTCTCCGGCTGCATCCAGAACGGCGTGTCGGTAGCGAAGCCCGGCGGCTTGAGCGTGACGCCGCCGCGGCCCAGCAGGTAGCGGATGCCGAAGCGTTCCGCCTCCTCGAAGAGGATCGCGGCGCCGTCGTACGCCATGTCCGGGTGATAGTGGTAGTGGTGATCGAAGATCGTGGCGCAGCCCGACAGCATCAGCTCGACGATTCCCAGCCGCGCCGAGATGCGCAGCGCTTCCGC
>DASWER010000613.1:0-2851 GCA_036394655.1 Burkholderiales bacterium | reverse complement strand
GTAGCCGATGATCAGCGCCTCGGGCGCGTGGCCGAGCGTCATCAGCGTGACGATCTCGCGCTTGTCGACGTAGAGCGTGAGCGGATGCTCGCCGGCGATCGAGGTCGGCACCATCTCGCCGCGCTCGTTGTAGGCCTCGACTTCGAACGTCGCGGGGCGCGCGGCGTTCGTTAACTGGGGACGGTAATTAGCCGCCAATGTAGGACATCTCGACCTTGCGCTCGCGCGAGGTCGCCTCGGTGCGGATCTCGGAGTAGCGATCGGTGCGTTGCTGCCAGACCGCGGCAATCTCGTTGCGGATCGCGTCGTCGCTCGCGCCGCCGCGCACCAGCGCCTTGAGATCGTGGCCCGATTGCCCGAAGAGGCAGGTGAACAGAGACCCTTCGGTGGAGAGGCGCATCCGGGTGCAGGTCGAGCAGAAAGCCTGCGTCACCGACGAGATGACGCCGATCTCGCCGGCGCCATCGACGTAGCGCCAGCGCTCGGCAACCTCGCCGGTGTAGTTCGCGTCGACCACCTCGAGCGGCCAGCGCGCCGAGATGCGCTGCACCACTTCAGCCGAAGGCACGACGTCGTCCATGCGCCAGCCATTCGATGAGCCGACGTCCATGTATTCGATGAAGCGCACGATGTGACCGGTGCCGCGCCAGCGCTCGGCCATGCGCACGATGTCCTGGTCGTTGACGCCGCGCTTCACCACCGTGTTGACCTTCACCGGGAGGCCTTCCGCTGCGGCTGCGTCGATGGCATCGATCACCTTCGCCACCGGGAAGTCGGCGTCGTTCATGGCGCGGAAGGTGGCGTCGTCGAGCGAATCGAGGCTTACCGTGACGCGATCCAGCCCGGCGGCCTTCAACGCCCTGACTTGCTTGGCGAGCAGAGAGCCGTTGGTCGTCAGCGTAATTTCTACCGGCAGCTCGGCGAGCATCGCCACCAGGCGCTGCAGGTCACGACGCACCAGCGGCTCGCCGCCGGTGAGCCGGATCTTCTGCACGCCGAGCTCGACGAAGATGCGCGCAAGGCGCGCGATTTCCTCGAAGCTCAGGATCGCGCTGTGCGGAAGAAACTGATGGTTCGCATCGAACACTTCGCGCGGCATGCAATAGACGCAGCGGAAGTTGCAGCGATCGGTCACCGAGATGCGCAGGTCGCGCATCGGACGCGCGCGCGTGTCGACCAGCGCGCCGCCGCCAAAGGGCGGTGCTGCGGCGCGTCCAGAAATAATCGGAATGACCTTCATCATCGTGCTGTTTCTCTGGGGGAAATCATAGCAGACGGGGTATAGTGCCGGCGTGGAAAAGCCGAGCTATCCGCTCGCGGTGGTGATGCAGTGCAGGCCTGCGCAAAGCCGCTGGGCCGAGGTGATCTGGGAGCCGTTCGGCGTGGTGCCGGGCCATGTGGGCAGCGAAGCGAAACTGCTCGTCGAGCACGATGGCGTCACGCAGTGGCTGCATCCCGGATTCAAGCTCGAGCTGCATCGCGACGAAACCGAGGGCTACTACCAGAACGTTGCGGCGAGCGATCCGCGCGTGTTCGTGCTCTGGCGCATGGATGACGACAAGGCGCTGCCGCTGCAGGTCACCGCGAGCTCCGACGAGGCCGGTCGCTGGCTCGATGGCGGCCATTCGGTGGACGGCGTGGCAATGCCGGCCGAGATCTACGCCTGGGTCGGCGCGTACGTCGAGAGCAATTACCGGCCCGAGCCGAAGAAGCGCATCAAGCCGCGCTCGTTCATGGATCCGAAGCAGCGCGCCTGATGGCCGACGAAAAGGAAGCGTTTCTTTCCCGGTGGTCGCGCCTCAAGCGCGAAGTACCGATTGAAAAGACAGAAGAGCCCGCGCCGGCGCTGCCGCCGGTCGAGAGCCTGACGCCGGAGTCGGAGTTTTCCGGCTTCATGCATCCGAAGGTGAAGGAAGAGCTGCGCCGCCTCGCGCTGAAGAAGCTGTTCAGCGATCCGCATTTCAACCTGCCCGATCCGTTCGAAGCGTATTCGGGCGACTGGACCGGCGGCGAGCCGATTTCGCCGGAGCTGCTCGCGACGCTGAATCAGGCGCGCAGCGTGCTCTTCACCGAGGAAGAGAAAAAAGCCGCCGACGAGCGGGAAGCTGCACAAAAGGCCGAGGGGGAAGGGAAGCAGGATGAGCCTGGAAGGCAAGACACTTAAGGTCTGCAGCTGTAACCGCACGGTAGGCATCGACGCCAAGGCGCTCGCAAGCGCCTTGAAGTCGAGCACGCCGCTCGTGGTGCACGACCAGCTGTGCCGCAAGGATGCGCCGGCGTTCCAGAGCGCGCTCGGCGATGCCGACGTGATCGTCGCTTGCACGCAGGAGGCCGCGCTGTTTGGTGAGCTGGCGGAGCAGGCCGGGGCCCGCGCGAACCTCAAGTTCGTCAACGTGCGCGAGCAGGCGGGCTGGACGAGTGAAGGCGCGCTGCCGAAGATCGCGGCGCTGGTGGCGATGGCGGCGCTGCCCGAGCCGGAGCCCGCGCCGGCGGTGGAATTCAAATCCGGCGGCGAGCTCCTCATCATCGGTCCCGCGGAGGCGGCGCTCGAGTGGGCGGAGCGGCTCTCGCCGGAGCTGGCAGTGAGCGTGCTGCTCACCGGCACAGGCGGCGAGCTGCCGCTCGAGCGCAAATATCCGGTCTGGTCCGGACGCGTGAGCAAGCTTGCCGGCTGGCTGGGCGCGTTCGAGGTCGAGTGGCGGCAGGAAAATCCGATCGACCTCGAGGTCTGCACGCGCTGCAACGCCTGCGTGCGCGCCTGTCCGGAAAGCGCGATCGGCTATGACTACCAGGTCGATCTCGACAAGTGCAAGGCGCATCGCAAATGCGTCACTGCCTGCGCAGCGATCGG
>DASWER010000612.1:0-2080 GCA_036394655.1 Burkholderiales bacterium | reverse complement strand
GAACTGCAGATAGAAGCTGCGCCGGAACACGGCGCGCACTTCGCCCTCGCCGTCGTCGACGAAGCGCCCGGCGACGTTAGCTTCGAGCTGCAAAGTGCTCGATGAAGTGCAGAAGCGTCCTCGCCCCGACGGCGGCGTCTTCTTCGGTGATCGATTCCGCCGGGTTGTGGCTGATGCCGCCCTTGCAGCGCACAAAGAGCATGGCTATGTCGGCGATCGATTTCAGCGCCATGCCGTCGTGCCCGGCGCCGGAGGGCAGCCGCCGCACGCGTACGCCTTCGGCGGCGACCGCGCGGTCGAGCTGGTCCATGAGCCATGGCGCGCACTTCGCCACGCCGAGCTCCTGCAGCTTCTCGATGCGGCAACCAATGCGGCGCTGTTGCGCGATGGCTTCGATCTGCGCGATCGCCGAGCGTACCGCCTGCTCGCGCAGCTCGTCGCGCGGCGCGCGGACATCGATGGTGAAGTGCACCTCGCCGGGGATCACGTTGATGGCGCCGGGCCTGGCTTCGATGCGTCCCACCGTGCCGACCAGCTCCTGGTCGCCGCGCGCAATGCGCTCGATGGCGAGCACGCATTGCGCCGCGGCGGCCAGCGCATCGCGCCGCAGGTTCATGGGCACGGTGCCCGCATGACCCGCTTCGCCCTGCAGCGCCACCTTGAGCCGCGAAAACCCGTTGATCGCCGTCACGACGCCTACCGGCAGGCCTTCGGCTTCCAGCACCGGCCCCTGCTCTATGTGCAGCTCGGCATAGGCGAGTACTTCGCCGCTGCGACGTGCCACCCCAGGGACCTGGTCCGGATCGAGTCCGAAGGCGCGCAGCGCCTGCCGGATGGTTATGCCGTTCGCATCGCGGGACTCGAGCACTGCCGCTTCCACCGCGCCGGCGATGGCGCGGCTGCCCAGCATGGTGGTGCCGAAGCGCACGCCTTCTTCGTCGCCGAAGCCAAGCACCTCGATCGCAAATGGCAGTCGCTTGCCCGTGGCCGAGAGCGCGGCGACGCACTCGATCGCGGTGATCACGCCGAGCATGCCGTCATAGCGGCCGGCATCGCGCACGGTGTCGAGGTGCGAGCCGAGCATCAGGCAGGGCAGGCCGGCGAGGCTGCCTTCATAGCGTCCGACCAGATTGCCGATCGCGTCGAGCCGGGCGGCGAGGCCCGCCTCGCGCATCCAGCCGAGCACCAGGTCGTTGGCGGCGCGATTCTCCGGCGAGAGATAGACGCGTGTCAGGCCGCCGGGCAGCTCGGAATGGCGCGCGAGCGCGTCGCAGCGCTGCAGGATGCGTCCGGCGGAGAGCATGACTCGGATAGTATATTTTCCCCGTAGAAGGAGTTAGAACATGAAGATGCACGTGCTGCTCGCCGCGACGCTGCTGATTGCCGGGAATGCGCTTGCGCAGTCGTGGCCGACAAAGCCGGTACGCATGATCGTCACGTTCTCGCCGGGCGGCTCGTCCGACATCGTGGCGCGCCTGATCGCCATTCCACTGCAGGGCGAGCTGGGGCAGAGCGTGATCGTCGACAACAAGCCCGGCGCCGGCGGCACCATCGGCGCGCTCGAGGCGGCGCGCGCGGCGCCCGACGGCTACACGCTGCTGCTCTCCAACAGCGCGCCGATCAGCATTTCGCCGGCGATGCAGGACGAGCCGCGCTACGACCCGGTGAAGGGCTTCACGCATGTGAGCTATATCGGTTCGGTGGCCAACGTGTTCGTGGTGCACCCCTCGGTGCCGGCGAAGAACATGAGCGAGCTCATCGCCTGGATCAAGGCCGAGCCGAACCCGGTGAATTACGGCTCGGGCGGCATCGGCTCGATCGGCCACATCGTCGGCGAGACGATGAAGAACGATCACGGCCTGCGCATGGAGCACGTCGGCTACAAGGGCTCCTCGCCGATGCACAACGACCTCCTGGGCGGCACCATCAAGCTCGCCATCGACACCCTGCCGCAGAACGTGCCCTTCATGAAGGACGGCAGGCTGCGCGCCATCGCCGTCACCTCGCCGGCGCGCGCGGCCATGGCGCCCGACGTGCCGAGCGTGCTGGAGCTCGGGCAGAAGAAGCTGGTGGCGGAGAA
>DASWER010000611.1:0-10967 GCA_036394655.1 Burkholderiales bacterium | reverse complement strand
CGTCAGGCGCTTCGACGCCATCGTCGTCGGCGCCGGCGGTTCGGGCATGCGCGCGGCGCTCGAGCTCGCGCGCGGCAATCTGAAGGTCGCGGTGCTCTCGAAGGTGTTTCCGACGCGCTCGCATACGGTCGCAGCGCAGGGTGGCATTGCCGCGCCGCTGGCAAACAGCACGGAAGATAACTGGCACTGGCACATGTACGACACGGTCAAGGGCTCCGACTATCTCGGGGACCAGGATGCGATCGAGTACATGTGCCGCCGCGCGATCGAAGTGGTGGTCGAGCTCGAGCACATGGGCATGCCGTTCGACCGCCTGGAGAACGGCAAGATCTATCAGCGGCCGTTCGGCGGCCATACGCAGGACTACGGCAGCGCGAAGATGGCGATGCGCGCCTGCGCGGCGGCCGACCGCACCGGGCACGCCATGCTGCACACGCTCTATCAGCAGAACGTGCGTTCCAACACTCAATTCCTGATCGAATGGATGGCGCTCGACCTGATCCGCGATCCGCAGGACGGCGCGGTGGTCGGCGTCACCGCGCTCGAGATGGAGACCGGCGAGGTTTGCATCCTGCAGGCGAAGGCCGTGGTGCTCGCCACCGGCGGCGCGGGACGCATCTACTGGGCGAGCACCAACGCGTTCATCAACACCGGCGATGGCCTCGGCATGGCGGCGCGCGCCGGCCTGCCGCTGCAGGACATGGAGTTCTGGCAGTTCCATCCGACCGGCGTCGCCGGCGCGGGCGTGCTGATCACCGAAGGCGTGCGCGGCGAGGGCGGGTATCTCTTGAACAAGAACGGCGAGCGCTTCATGGAGCGCTATGCGCCGAACGCCAAGGACCTGGCAAGCCGCGACGTGGTGTCGCGCGCCATGACCACCGAGATCAAGGAAGGCCGCGGCTGCGGCGAGCACGCCGACCACGTGCTGCTGAAACTCGACCATCTCGGGCCGGAGGTCATCAACCACCGGCTGCCGGGAATACGCGAGATCGCCATCAAGTTCGCGAACGTCGATCCGATCCGCGAGCCGATCCCGGTGGTGCCGACGGTGCACTACCAGATGGGCGGCATCCCGACGAATTACATGGGCCAGGTGGTCGCGCCCGAAGGCGCGAGCAAGGAAGCGATCATCCCGGGCCTGTACGCCGCCGGCGAATGTGCCTGCGTCTCGGTGCATGGCGCCAACCGGCTCGGCACCAATTCGCTGCTCGATCTGCTGGTCTTCGGCAAGTCTTCCGGCGAGCAGGTCATGAAGGACATGCGCTCTCAGCCCACGCCGCACCGCAACCTGCCCAAGGACGCCGGCGAGGCGACGCGCGCGCGCCTCGCACGCCTGGACGGCGCGACCTCGGGCGAGCGGGTGGTCGACGTGCTGAACGACCTGCGGCGCACCATGCAGGCGCACTGCGGGGTGTTCCGCTTCCCCGACGACTTGCAGAAGGGCGTGCAGAAGGTCGAGGAGATCGCCAGGCGCGTGCTGCGCACCTTCATCGCGGACAAGTCCAAGGTCTACAACACGGCGCGGGTCGAGGCGCTGGAGCTCGACAACCTGGTCGATACCGCGATGGCGACCATCGTCTCCGCGGAAGCGCGCAAGGAGAGCCGCGGCGCGCAGGCGCGCGCCGATTTTCCCGAGCGCGACGACAAGAACTGGATGAAGCACACGCTGTGGTACAAGGAAGGCAACCGGCTGGACTATAAGCCGGTGCACTTGCGTCCCCTCACCGTGCAGACGATGGAGCCCAAGGTTAGAACCTACTAAATGAAGCTCACCATCTATCGCTACGACCCGGACCAGGACGCCAAGCCCTATTACAAGGACTATGACGTCGCGCTCGACTCGCACGACCGCATGCTGCTCGACGCGCTCGTCAAGCTGAAGGCGCAGGACGACGCGGTCGCGTTCCGCCGTTCCTGCCGCGAAGGCGTGTGCGGCTCGGACGCCATGAACATCAACGGCAAGAACGGGCTCGCCTGCATCACCAAGCTCGCCGACCTGCCCGAGCACGTCACCTTGCGGCCGCTGCCCGGGCTGCCGGTGATCAGAGATTTGATCGTGGACATGACGCAGTTCTTCAAGCAGTACCACTCGATCAAGCCGTATGTCATCAACAACGATCCGCCGCCGGAGCGCGAGCGGCTGCAATCGCCCGAGGAGCGAGCGCACCTGGACGGCCTGTACGAGTGCATCCTCTGCGCCTGCTGCTCGACCTCGTGCCCTTCGTTCTGGTGGAACCCGGACAAGTTCGTCGGTCCCGCGGGCCTGCTGCAGGCCTACCGCTTCCTCGCCGACACGCGCGATCAGGCTACTGCCGAGCGCCTCGATGACCTGAACGATCCGTATCGCCTGTTCCGCTGCCACACCATCATGAATTGCGTCGACGTCTGCCCGAAGGGGCTCAATCCGACCAAGGCGATCAACCACATCAAGGAGCTGCTGGTTAAGCGCGCAGTCTGATGACCCGCATCGAGCGAGAGAAGCTCAAGTGGAAGTGCCGGCGCGGGCTGCTGGAGCTGGACATCGTGCTGGAACGCTATCGGGCATTGCACCCGGATGACCAGGCGCTCGACCCGTTGCTCGACCTGCCCGACAACGATCTGTGGGACATCGTCGCCGGCCGCAGCGAGGACTATCAACCGCACCTGAAAGATGTCGTGGCGCGCCTGCGCGCCGCCTGAGAGGAAGACCATGGCCGACAAGACTGCGACGCTGAAACTACCCGACGGCAAGTCGCTCGAGTTCCCGGTGCTCTCCGGCAGCGTCGGCCCGGAGGTGGTCGACATCCGAACGCTCTACGGCAAGTCGGGGATGTTCACCTACGACCCGGGCTTCATGTCGACGGCGAGCTGCACCTCCGCGATCACCTACATCGACGGCGACGCCGGCATCCTGCTGTATCGCGGCTACCCGATCGAGCAGCTGGCGCAGCACTGCGATTTCCTCGAGGTGTGCTATCTGCTGCTGAACGGCGAGCTGCCCAACCGCAAGCAGAAGGACGAGTTCGTCAACATCGTCACGCACCACACCATGGTGCACGAGCAGTTGGCGCGCCTGTACCAGGGGTTCCGGCGCGATGCCCACCCGATGGCGGTGATGGTCGGCGTGGTCGGCGCGCTCTCGGCCTTCTACCACGACGCGCTCGACATCAATAACCCGCAGCACCGCGTCATCTCGGCGTTCCGCCTGATCGCCAAGATGCCGACCATCGTCGGCATGTCCTACAAGTATTCGATCGGCCAGCCGTTCATGTACCCGAAGAACGATCTCTCCTACACCGGCAACTTCATGCGCATGATGTTCGCGGTGCCGGCGGAGGACTACAAGCCGAACGACGTGCTGGTGCGTGCGATGGACCGCATCTTCATCCTGCACGCCGACCACGAGCAGAACGCTTCGACCTCGACCGTGCGCCTGTCGGGCTCTTCGGGCGCCAACCCCTATGCCTGCATCGCCGCCGGCATCGCCTGCCTGTGGGGCCCGGCGCACGGCGGGGCGAACGAGGCCTGCCTGCAGATGCTCGAGGAGATCGGCGACGTCTCGAAAATTCCCGAGTTCATCAAGAAGGTGAAGGACAAGAACTCGCACGTGCGCCTGATGGGCTTCGGCCACCGCGTGTACAAAAATTTCGATCCGCGCGCGAAGCTGATGCGCGAGACCTGCCACGAGGTGCTGAACGAGCTCGGGCTGCACAACGACCGCCTGTTCAAGCTTGCGCTGGAGCTCGAGCGCATCGCGCTCGAGGACGATTATTTCCTCAGCCGCAAGCTCTATCCCAACGTCGACTTCTACTCCGGCATCGTGCAGCGCGCGCTGGGCATCCCGGTGGCGATGTTCACCTGCATCTTCTCGCTCGCGCGTACCGTCGGCTGGATCGCGCAATGGCAGGAGATGATTTCCGATCCGGAATACAAGATCGGCCGGCCGCGCCAGCTCTACAAGGGACCGACCAAGCGGGATGTGAAGCCGATCGACAAGAGGTAACACCATGGCCAGCGTGATGCGCCAGTTCCAGGACAATTCGTACCTCTTCGGCGGCAACGCGCCGTTCATCGAGGACCTCTACGAGAAATACCTCGCCAATCCGCAGTCGGTGCCGGAGGAGTGGCGCGAGTATTTCGACCGTTTGCAGGTGCTGCCCGGGAGCACGGTAAAGGACGTGGCGCGCGCGCCGGTCGAGCAGTCCTTCGTCGAGCGTGCCAAGGCAGGCGTGCTCGGAGGAACCAAGACGCTGCGCGCCGAGCCGGTCACACCCGAGCGCCTGCAGGTCGCCGCGCTGCTGCTGGTCACCGCTTACCGCATCTCCGGCACGCGCTGGGCGACGGTCGATCCGCTCAAGCGCATGCCGCGGCCGCCGCAGCCCGAGCTCGAGCCCGGGTTCTACGACCTCGCCGAGGCCGATCTCGACCAGACCGTCAACGCCGGCTCGTTCGTCGGCATCGACCGCACCTCGCTCAGGAACCTGCTGCAGGCGCTGCGCGACACGTATTGCCGCAACATCGGCTACGAGTACATGTTCATCTCGGACCGCGTGCAGCGCCAGTGGATCCAGGAGCGCATCGAGCCGGTGCGCGGCCAGCCGAAGTTCTCGGCCGAGCAGCAGAAGCACCTGCTGCAGAAGCTCACCGAGGCCGAGCACCTCGAGCGCTACCTGCATACGCGGTACGTCGGCCAGAAGCGCTTTTCGCTCGAAGGCGGCGAGAGCCTGATCCCGTCGATCGACGACCTGATCCAGCGTGCCGGCGCCCACGGCGTGCAGGAGATCGTCATCGGCATGGCGCACCGCGGCCGGCTCAACGTCCTCGTGAACGTGCTCGGCAAGATGCCGGCAAGCCTGTTCCTCGAGTTCGAGGGCAAGGCGGCGCAGGACCTGCCCTCGGGCGACGTCAAGTACCACAACGGCTTCTCGTCGGACATCACGACGCCCGGCGGGCCGGTCCACCTGTCGCTCGCCTTCAACCCTTCGCACCTCGAGATCGTCAATCCGGTGGTCGAAGGCTCGGTGCGCGCGCGCCAGCGCCGCCGCGACGACAAGACCGGCGACCAGGTGCTGCCGATCCTGGTGCACGGCGATGCCGCCTTCGCCGGCCAGGGCGTGGTGATGGAGACGCTCAACCTCTCCGGCACGCGCGGCTACGGCACCGGCGGCACGGTGCATCTGATCGTCAACAATCAGATCGGCTTCACCACCTCCGACCCGCGCGATGCGCGCTCGACGCTCTACTGCACCGACATCGCAAAGATGGTCGAGGCGCCGATCTTTCATGTGAACGGCGACGACCCGGAAGCGGTGCTTTTTGTCACGCAGCTCGCGCTCGACTTCCGCAACAAGTTCCACAAGGACGTGGTGATCGACATCGTCTGCTTCAGGAAGCTCGGCCACAACGAGCAGGACGAGCCCGCGGTCACGCAGCCGCTGATGTACAAGAAGATCGCGCAGCACCCCGGCACGCGCAGGCTCTACGCCGACAAGCTGATCGCCCAGGGCGTGGTGGCGCCTGAGGTGCCCGAGGACATGATCAAGCGCTATCGCGAGATGCTGGACGCCGGCCAGCAGACGGTGAGCCCGGTGCTGTCCAACTTCAAGAGCAAGTTCGCGGTCGACTGGGCGCCGTTCCTGAGCTCCAAGTGGACCGATGCCGCCGACACGCATGTACCGCTCGCCGAGTTGCAGCGGCTTGCGGAGCCGCTCACCTCGGTGCCGGCCGGCTTCAAGGTCCATCCGACGGTCGGGCGCGTGATTGAAGCGCGCAAGCAGATGGCCGCTGGCAAGGCGCCGGTGGACTGGGGCATGGCCGAAACGCTGGCCTATGCCACGCTGCTCTCCAACGGCTATGACGTGCGCCTGTCCGGCCAGGACATGGCGCGCGGCACTTTCGCGCACCGCCACGCGGTGTTGCACGACCAGGAGCGCGAACGCTGGGACGAAGGCACCTACATCCCGCTGCAGAACATCGGCAAGGACCAGGGCGACTTCGTGGTCATCGATTCGGTGCTTTCGGAAGAGGCGGTGCTCGGCTTCGAGTACGGCTTTTCCACCGCCGAGCCCAACGCGCTGGTGATCTGGGAAGCACAGTTCGGCGACTTCGCCAACGGCGCCCAGGTGGTGATGGACCAGTTCATCAGCTCGGGCGAGACCAAGTGGGGCCGGGTGTGCGGGCTGACGCAGTTCCTGCCGCATGGCTACGAGGGCCAGGGGCCCGAGCATTCCTCGGCGCGCCTCGAGAGGTATTTGCAATTGTGCGCGGAGCACAACATGCAGGTCTGCGTGCCGAGCAACGCGGCGCAGATCTTCCACCTGCTGCGCCGGCAGATGCTGCGCCCGTTCAGGAAGCCGCTGGTCGTGATGACGCCCAAGTCGCTGCTGCGCAAGAAGGAGGCCTCGTCCTCGATCGACGAGCTCGCCAACGGCTCGTTCCAGACCGTGATCCCCGATACCACCACCGTGGACGAGAAGGGCGTGAAGCGCATCATCGCGTGCTGCGGCAAGGTCTATTACGACCTCGCGACCAAGCGCATCGAGATGCAGCGCAGCGACGTCGCCATCATCCGCGTCGAGCAGCTCTATCCGTTTCCGCACAAGCAATTCGAGGCGGAGATGAAGCGCTACCCGAACGCGCACGAGGTGGTGTGGTGCCAGGAAGAGCCGCAGAACCAGGGCGCGTGGTACCAGACCGCGCACTACTTCCGCGAGAACATGCGCGAAGACCAGAAGCTGTACTATGCCGGCCGGCCGGCCTCGGCCTCACCCGCCGGCGGCTACATGGCGCGGCACAACGAGCGCCAGAAGGCGCTGGTCGAGCAGGCGTTCGGCAAATACAAGTGACACAAATGGCCCAGCTCTTGCCGCTGCCCTGTTAGAAACATTGAATTGAATTAAGCCCGGCGAGTTACTCGCTGGTTTTTCATAACCCGGTGGAAGCTCAGCCGAAGCCGGGGAAAAACTGAACGGGAGAAGTGATGGCGATCATCGAAGTCAAAGTGCCGCAGCTTTCCGAATCCGTCGCGGAAGCGACCCTTCTCGATTGGCACAAGAAGGAGGGCGAGCGCGTTACGCGCGACGAGAACCTGATCGACATCGAGACCGACAAGGTGGTGCTCGAGCTGCCGGCGCCCGCCGACGGCGTGCTGGTCAAGATCATGAAGCAGGCGCGCGACTCGGTCGGCTCGGGCGACGTCATCGCGCAGATCGACACCGAGGCCAAGGCTTCCGCCACCGCAGCGGCCGCGCCTCAACCGTCGACGAAACCCGTCGCCGCTGCCCCGTCTCAGCCTGCAGCCAAGACACAGCCCGCCGTAATGCCGGCGGCGCAGAAGATCGCTGCGGAAAAGGGCATCGACACGTCGAACGTGCCAGGCACGGGCCGCGACGGCCGCGTGACCAAGGGCGATGTGCTGCAGCAGGCCGCCGCACCGACGCCCGCCGCAAAGGCGCCGCTGCCGCAGCCGGCGCCGCCCGCGAATCTGGATCAGCTGCTCTCGGGCCGCCCGGAGCAGCGCGTGCCGATGTCGCGCCTGCGCCAGCGTGTCGCCGAGCGGCTGGTACAGTCGCAGTCGACCGCCGCGATCCTCACCACGTTCAACGAGGTGAACATGGCGCCGGTGATGGAGATGCGCAAGCGCTACCAGGAGCGCTTCGAGAAGGAGCACGGCGTGCGCCTGGGCTTCATGTCGTTCTTCGTCAAGGCGGCGGTGCATGCGCTCAAGCGCTATCCGGCGGTCAACGCCTCGATCGACGGCACCGACATCGTCTACCACGGCTACTTCGACATCGGCGTCGCGGTGGGCAGCCCGCGCGGGTTGGTGGTGCCGATCCTGCGCGATGCCGACCGGCTGAGCTTCGCCGAGATCGAGAAAAAGATCGGCGATTTCGGCAAGCGCGCGCAGGACGGCAAGCTCACGCTGGAAGAGCTCACCGGCGGCACCTTCTCGATCTCGAACGGCGGCGTGTTTGGCTCGATGCTCTCGACGCCGATCATCAACCCGCCGCAGTCGGCGATCCTCGGCGTGCACGCGACCAAGGACCGGCCGGTCGCGGAAAACGGCCAGGTGGTGATCCGGCCGATGAACTACCTCGCGCTGTCCTACGACCACCGCATCATCGATGGCCGCGAGGCGGTGTTGTTCCTGGTGGCGATCAAGGATGCGCTCGAGGATCCCGCGCGCCTGATCCTCGAGATCTAGCCCATGGACTCCTTCGATGTGGTGGTGATCGGTGGCGGGCCCGGCGGCTATATCGCGGCGATTCGCGCAGCGCAGCTCGGGCTCAAGACCGCGTGCATCGACGAGTGGCGCGGCGCCGACGGCAAGCCCGCGCTCGGCGGCACCTGCACCAACGTTGGCTGCATTCCTTCCAAGGCGCTGCTCCAATCGTCGGAGTACTACGCGCAGGCCGGCCACGAGTTCGCCGACCACGGCGTCAAGGTGAAGGGGCTCGACCTCGACCTCGCGCAGATGATGAAGCGCAAGGACAAGGTCGTTAAGGGCAGCAATGACGGCGTGGTCTATCTCTTCAAGAAGAACAAGATCCAGTTCTTCCATGGCCGCGGCAGCTTCGCCAAGGGCGGGGCCGACGGTTACGAGATCGCAGTGGGCAAGGAGACGGTAAAGGGCAAGCACATCATCGTCGCCACCGGCTCGGTGCCGCGCGCGCTGCCGGGGGCCGCGTTCGACGAAAAGCTGATCCTCAGCAACACCGGCGCGCTGACCATCCCCGAAGTACCCAAGCGGCTCGGGGTGATCGGTGCAGGGGTGATCGGCCTGGAAATGGGCAGCGTCTGGCGCCGCCTCGGGGCCGAGGTGACCATCCTCGAAGCGCTGCCGGCGTTCCTCGGCGCGGTCGATGACACCATCGCCAAAGAGGCCACCAAGATCTTCGCCAAGCAGGGGTTGAAGATCGAGCTCGGCGTGAAAATCGGCCCGGTTGATGTAAAGAAAATCGTTAAGGTTCAGTATACTGGGTCCGATAACTCATCTAAAACATTGGAATGCGACCGGCTCATTGTTTCGATCGGCCGGTTGCCCAATACCGAGGGGCTGAACGCTGTCGCCGTCGGCCTGAAGGTCGATGAGCGAAGCTTCATCGCCGTGGACGGTGACTGCCGCACCAACCTGCCCAATGTTTGGGCGATCGGCGACGTAGTGCGCGGGCCGATGCTCGCGCACAAGGCCGAGGAGGAGGGGGCGGCGGTGGCCGAGCGCATCGTCGGCCAGAAGCCGCATGTCGACTTCAACACCGTGCCCTGGGTGATCTACACCACGCCGGAGATCGCGTGGGTCGGCGAGACCGAGCAGCAGCTCAAAGCGCGCGGCGCCGAGTACCGCTCGGGCAGCTTCCCGTTCTCGGCCAATGCCCGGGCGCGCGCGCTCGGCGACACCAGCGGCCTGGTCAAATTCCTGGCCGATGCGAAGACCGACCAGATCCTCGGCGTGCACATCATCGGGCCGTTCGCCGGCGAGCTGATCGCCGAGGCGGTGGTGGCGATGGAGTTCCGCGGCTCAGCCGAAGATATCGGCATGATCTGCCACGCGCACCCGTCGCTTTCCGAGGCGATGAAGGACGCGGCGCTCGCCGTCGACAAGCGCGCTCTGAACATATGAAACGCACTACGGCAATCGTGCTGGTGGTAGCGCTCGCCGGCTGCAGCCTGCAGCCGACTTACTACCAGACGCAAAAGGAAGAGGCGATTGCCCTTCGCAAGGGTGACCTCGAATCTGCCGGCATTGCGTTCATCACGCCTTCGACGGTCACCGGCCAGGAGCAGGAGAAGCAGGCGGTGGCGCTCGCCTTTGCCGACGTCCTCAAGCAGCAGCGGCCCGGGCTCAAGGTGACCACGCTCGCCGAGACGCTCAGCGCGGTGAACCGCGCCGGGCTCGCCGAGCCCTATAAGCGCATGTATGACGACTACCGCGACACCGGGCTGTTCTCGAGCGATACGCTGCGCCGGGTCTCCCAGGCGACCGGCACGCGCTACGTCGCGCAGCTCAAGCTGCAGGGCTTCGGCCAGAGCTCGAAAGGCCGCTTCGGCCTGCTCGGCCTTCGCCTGGTCGAGACGCTGATCGGTGATATCCGCGTGTATCTGCAGATCTGGGACAGCCGCGACGGCAGCATCGCCTGGGAAGGCATGCAGGAGCTGCGCATCTCCCGCGATTCGACCACCGAGGAGCCGGTGACGATGCACATATTGCTCGAGCGCTCGGCGCAGGATCTGGTCGCCAAGCTGCCGTGACGCAGGACGTCGTTGCGCTTTACCAGCAGAGCCTGGCGAAGCGCGGCTTCGTCTCCGATTCGGCGCAATGGCGCGCGGTCGAGCGCCTGCAACGCCTCTACGAGGAGTGGAGCGCCTACAAGGGGCGGCGCGACAACGCGCTGAAGCGCCTGCTGGTGCACCCCGAGCTGCCGAAAGGCGTCTACCTCTGGGGACCGGTGGGGCGCGGCAAGAGCTTCCTGATGGACGCCTTCTTCCTGTGCGTGCCGCTGGTGCGCAAGCGCCGCGTGCATTTCCACCATTTCATGCGCGAGATCCATCGCGAGCTCGACGAGCTGCGCGGCACCGAGGATCCGCTCGTGGCGGTGGCCGAGCGCACCGCGGAAAGATACCGCCTGATCTGCTTCGACGAGTTCCACGTCTCGGACATCGCCGACGCGATGATCCTCGGCCGCCTGCTCGCGGCGTTGTTCACGCAAGGCGTCGTATTCGTGATGACGTCGAATTATCCGCCGGACGGTCTGTGGCCGGGCGGCCTCCTGCGCGAGCGCTTCCTGCCGGCGATTGCGCTGATCAAGGAGTGGCTGGATGTGGTCGAGGTCGACGGCGGCATCGACTACCGGCTGCGCGCCCTGGAGCACGCGAGGACGTACCATTCTCCGCTCGGCGCTGACGCCGAAGCAGCGCTCGGAGCTGCCTTCGAGCAAATGCGAAGCGGCCCCGACCTGACATCGAAACTGACGGTCGAGGGGCGCACGCTC
>DASWER010000610.1:0-3482 GCA_036394655.1 Burkholderiales bacterium | reverse complement strand
TGAGTCATCTCACCCACGAGCAGCAGGTCTTCGTCCAGCACCAGATTCGCAACTGGGTCTTCGGCCGCTACGAGGTGTTCAAGGCCCTCAACGCCGCCTGGTCGGCGCACGGCGCCGAAGCCTACTTCTGGAACTGATCGTGCTGCTTGTTTCCGGCACCAAGAGGCTGCGCCGCCGGTGACGCCGCTAGAGTTGTTCTGGCTCTCTTATGGCCTCGCCTTCCTGGCCAGCGTGGCGATTGAGCTCACGCTGCGCTTGTAGAAGCGGCCTTGGCACTACAGGGTTAAGCTGCAAGCCCGATGGCCTCTGAACGCGCGCTGGCGTTCGGTCCGTTCCGGCTGATCCCGAGCCAGAAGCTGCTGCTCGACAACGACAAGCCCGTGCGGCTGGGCAGCCGGGCGCTGGAGCTCTTGATCGCGCTCGTCGAGCGTGCCGGCGAGGTGGTCAGCCGCGACGAGCTGGTGGCCCGCGTGTGGCCATCGACCATCGTCGAGGAATCGAGCCTGCGCGTGCATATCGCCGCGTTGCGCAAGGCGCTGGGCGATGGCCATGGCGGCGCGCGCTTCATCACCAACGTTCCAGGTCGAGGGTACTGCTTCGTCGCGCCCGTCACGCGACCTGCGCAGCCGTCGCTTGCAAGCTCGGCCCTTGCCGCTCGAAGCCCAAGCCATAACCTGCCCGTTCCTCTGACCCGCATGATCGGCCGCAGTGATGCGGTGGCCGCGATCGCGGCGTTGTTGGCGGAGCGGCGCTTTGTGACCATCACGGGCGCGGGCGGGATGGGCAAGACCACGGTGGCTTTGGCGGTCGCCGAGGAACAGCTCGCGTCCTATGCGGGCGGAGTACGTTTCGTCGACCTGGCGCCGATCGTTGACCCGCTGCTTCTGCCCAGCACCCTCGGGTCGGTTCTCGGGATCTCTGTTCCATTGCACGATCCGCTGCCCGCCCTGAGCGCGTTTTTGAAGTACAGGAACATGCTCATCGTGCTGGATAACTGCGAGCACGTGGTCGACGCTGCGGCGGTCCTGGCCGAGGGCCTCCTGAAGAGTGCTGCGGGTGTTCGGATGCTGACGACCAGCCGCGAGCCACTGAACGCGGAAGGCGAATGGGTGCATCGGCTGGGCTCCCTCGAAATGCCGCCGGCATCGGGAGATCTCACGGCTGCCGGGGCCCTGAGCTTTGCGGCGATCCAGCTCTTCGTGCAGCGGGCGATGGCAGTGTCGGACAGCTTCGCGCTCACCGACGCGGATGCGCCGCTGCTGCGCGACCTTTGCAAGCAGCTGGATGGCTTGCCGCTGGCGATCGAGCTTGCAGCAGCCCGCGTCGATACCTTGGGCGTGCGCGGGCTGGCCGCACAGTTCGACGATAGCCTGCATCTGCTGACGCGAGGCCGCCGCACCGCCGCGCCGCGCCACCGCACATTGCACGCGATGCTCGACTGGAGCTTCGAATACCTGTCGAAGAACGAGCAAGCGGTGCTGTGCCGGCTCGCTGCGTTCAAGGCCGACTTCACGATGGCATCGGCCGCCGCCGTCGCCTCGGACGGCGAAATCGGCATCCCCGAGGTGATCCAAAGCGTGATGAGCCTCGTCACGAAGTCGTTGATCTCCACCGACGCGAGCGGCGATGTGATTCGCTACCGATTGCTCGAGACGACCCGTGCCTACGCCCTCGAGAAGCTCGTGCAACGGGGACAGGACGCGGTCGCCTTCAGGCGGCACGCCCAGCACATTCAGGAGCTGGTGATACGGGGCGAGACGGACTGGAATGCCATGCCGCGCGCGCAGTGGCGCTCGACGTATTGCCGGCTGATCGACGACGTTCGCGCCACGCTCAACTGGTGCTTTTCGAGCGCAGGCGATCTTTCGATCGGCGTAGCGATCACCGCGTACTCGCTGCTGGGGGTGTACGAGCTCGGGCTGCTCGACGAATACGACGAATGCATCGACCGTGCGCTCAATCACATCCACCTGCTGTCGCCCGCGCAGCCGGTGCTCGAGATGCGTCTTAACGCCGCCCTGGTGTTCCCGACCGGCCAGGGCCGGCGGCAACGCCGCGTGCAGTCCGCGGTCATCGCCCGCATGGTGGAATTGGCTGAGCAGCTCGGCGAACCCCGGTACCAGATCGAAGCGCTGTACGGAGTCTGGGGCGGCGCCTTCCGCAACGCGGACTATCCCGCGGCCGCCGCCAGTGCGCAGCAGCTGAGCAACCTTGCTCGCAGCTCGGCCGACCCCGCAGCCATGGTCTTGTCCGAGCGCTTGCTCGCCCAGACGCGCCATTTCATGGGCGATCATGCGGTGGCGAAGGTCCTGGCCGAACGCGTGCTCTATCACGCGCCGATCCGAATGCCGCCCGGCTACATCAGCCCCGTTCCTCGCAGGGTGGCGCTGCGCATCGTGCTCGCGCGGATTGCGTGGCTCGACGGCCGGCTTGACCAGGCAGTCTCGATTGCCGATGAAGCCGTCGAGTACGCATCGGTGCATCCGTTTGCGCTGACCCAAGCCCTGGCATTGGCGGCATGTCCGATCGCCTTGTGGAGAGGCGACGACGCGGCGCGCGCGCTGGTCGATCGGTTGACGGAACATTGCGCGCGCCATCCATCCGAGTACTGGCAGTCGTGGCCGCAGAGCTACGACGCCGTGCTGCGTGACCAGCCGCTGGTCCAGACGGGCAATGCCATGCAGCTCGACTGCCTCGCGACCCTGGGCGCAAAGCGGGTCAGCGCAGACACGATAGCGCGAGTCGAGAAGGGCAGCGTCGGCTGGTGCGCGCCCGAGGTCCTGCGTGCACAGGGCGAGAACACGCCATCGGCGGCTGAATCGTTCTACTCGCGATCGCTGGCCTTGGCGCGCCAGCAAGGCGCGCTGTCCTGGGAAATGCGCACCGCGACCAGTCTGGCGCGCTTGTGGCGCGATCAGGATCACGTCCCCGAGGCGCGCAGGCTCGTGGCATCGACCTACGCTCGCTTCTCCGAGGGCTTCGATACCGCAGACCTGCGCGCTGCGAAATCGTTGATCGACGAGCTGGAGTAGCGCTTCACAGCGATTCACGCTGATTCACTGTCGATCGACGATCGCTGAAGCAGTATCGCGATTGCACCACCGATCGAACCTTCGAAAAGAATGCGCTGGATGCAGCAGGTCAGAATTCGCTTGCGCGAAGCCCCGAGGGTTCTGATGCGGTGGGCCGGCAGATCCGCGGACCACGAGCTGCGGGTATCGGAGGAGCGCTTCGCCCTCGCGGTGCTCGGCGCGAAGGATGGCATCTGGGACCGGGACCTGGCGACCGACCTGGTCTATCTGTCGCCGCGTGCCCAGGAGATCAGCATGGGGCGCCCCTCGGACGGTGTCGATTTACGCCACGAGGCCGAGTGGCGCAAGTGGCACCAGATTCATCCCGAGGATGCGCCGCGGCGCGAAGCGGCGATGCGCGAGCACCTGAAAGGCCGCACGCCGCAGTGGGAGGGCGAGTGGCGCGTGCGC
>DASWER010000609.1:0-15577 GCA_036394655.1 Burkholderiales bacterium | reverse complement strand
GTCAATTGAGTCGCTGCCCCGGTACACCACGCGATCGCAGCGCAGCGCCTTGCGGCCCACAGTGCCGATAAAGCCGATCGAGCAAGGAAGTCTAGTTCGGTGTCCGACGCGTTTTCCGCGGCGGTAACTCGTGACCTTTATCCGACACTGAACAATGACCGGAGAATCCGAAATAACCCCGGTTAGCCTTTATAGGGTTTTCGGTTCTAACGTTCACTCCCTTTTCCCGAATGAAAAGTGCCGCAAAAAAGGGATGGGGAAAACGTGGGTAATAAACTACCCCGTTTTTCAGCAAACACAGAACTAGCGCGGCGCCCGCCTCCAGGCGTCGCTAGCGCGGAAGGATAATCGCACGTCGTATGGAGGCAACATGTTGCGCCGCCATAGTCTTCACCGCCGCTTCTGCGCGCTCTTCACTCATTAACCCTTCCCGCTTTACGAACGGAGAAAAAGTGAAACGCTTTCTAAGTAAGCCGAACGCGCTTCGGGCGGTTGCTAGCGGTTTCTTCAGATTCGCGCCAATGTACGTTGCAGTTGAATAAGAGACCAGCGGCCGCCACGCGGCGCAGGTATGCCGACGATATTTAGCTCGTCAACCATCTGGCGTTGATTTAGGCCGCGAGCTCTATAGCCTTCGATCTGGCCCTTTAGCTTTAGCGCGAACTCGTCCGCTAGCTTTTGTCTTGCTTTTACATGCGGCTTAAGGTTCCGCCAGCCGGCCTTTCCCAACTTCCGTCCGTTCGCTTTCGCCCTGGCAAGCGCGGCCTTCGTGCGCTCGCTTATTTGCTTAGCTTCGTGCTGGGCAAAAGCGGCCATAACGTGCAGGGTGAGTTCATTCGCTTCCGGGAGGTCACACGCAACGAAACGGACCCTGGTTTCCATAAGCCCGGAAATGAAGTGAACATTTCTGGCAAGCCGGTCCAGCTTTGCGATCGCGAGGATTGCACCCTTCGCTTTGCAGTCGTCGAGTGCTCGCCGCAGTTCTGGTCGTCTCTGCAGCGCGTTCGACCCTTTGCCGGTTTCCACTTCCGTGTACTCGCTAACAAGTTTGCCGCCCTTCCCCTTCACGAATCGGACTACTGCCTCGCGCTGCGCTTCTAAGCCGAGCCCGCTTTCCCCCTGTCGCTGCGTGCTGACCCTGTAGTACGAGACGAACCCGTCTGGTGCCCCTTTTTTGACCATGACTACGCTCCTAAAGGACTGTTTAATATGTAGTTTTAGCAGTGTACCGGGCTAGAAGGCAGGCGCGCGACGGCGCAGCCGCCGGGCAGCTGCAGCTTCGCGGGGGCGTTGCGGCGGCGCGGGGCCCGGGGGCCGTCGCGAAACGCGCCTCAAGGCCTTGTAGCGCGCCCGTGCGGGCCTGTGCCGGTGCGGGTACGCCGCGAAGCTGCGCTTTTTCCCGGGCGGAAACGCCCGGGGGCTGCAGCGGCAATATGCTTAATGCGCTAGGGCAGCAGGCGCGACGGCCATTCGCAAGCGCCATGCGACCGCCCAGGAAAAGTTGACATTACAACCGCTGCATCGCGCATTACGCTGGAAGGCATATGAACCAGAGACAAACGGGTAAGGCAACGTCTGCAGAACCACTGCGCATAGGCGGCTACATCAGGGTCAGCGAAGTGGAGCAGCGCGACAAAGGCAAGTCACTTGCCACGCAACGCACGCGCATTGAGGCGGCGGCGGCTCAGATAGGCGGTCAGATAGTTGATTGGTATGGCGGGCAGGAACACGCGACGCCGGGCCACGAGCGTGACGAATTTGAACGCATGCTGCGCGACATAGCAGGCGGTAGGATCAATGCGGCATGCGCAGCGGACCCAACGCGGTGGTCCCGGGATACGGTAGTACACGAGCAAGCCATGCGAATTCTCAAGCGGCACCATAGCCGCTTGTTTTTCGGGCCCGTGGAGCAAGACCTCCGTAGCGCAGCGGTTCAAATCGGCTTAACACTCAATACGAAAGCCAGCGAGACAGAAACCGGCAGCAGGCTGGACGCGAGTGTATTTGGGCGCATTGAGCAGGCTGCGCTCGGCTTCGTAACGAGCGGCCATGCGCCCTACGGACGGCGCGTCCCTGCCGTCCTAGTCGGCACAAGACGGGTTTGGGAATCCAACGCGGACGAGACCGCAAAGTGGCAGGTCATCCCCGATGCGAAAGAATATGTCGAGAAGTGCGCCAACGAGTATCTAGCTGGAAGGACGTGGGGTGAGGTAGCAGCTATTGTTGGCGACGACGAAAACACCGTGCGGCGCCGCGTGCTGGCGTCGGGCGGGACATGGCGGCAAACTTTTCGACTACGCGACGGGCAAAGGCCTGAGGAGTTCGCCGCCATCGCATTTCTGGACCGTCTATCGTTTACCGACAACGAAGTAACGGTGACCATTCCCGTTCCTGCGCTATTGGACGAAGTCACTTTGCGCCGCGTTAAAGCCAAGTCGATTGCACAGTACGCGAATTACAAGGCCCGGAACAAACAGCCCCTGGGCGGCTATATGCATTGCGAGAACTGCCTAGGTAGTATCGGCACGCACTATCACGCAAAGTCGGGCGCCGTATACCTACAACACAATGGGCACCGACTACCCGGTTGCCCGGCCAACTTTGGCCGTTATGAGCCTATCCAACGCAGCTTTTTGCGACGCTCAGTCGAAATCTTCGCGAACCCGGAAGAAATGGAAGCCGCAGTAACAGACGCGGCGCTAGCAGAAACGCGCCGCCATCCCGAGTTGGAAGCACAGCTCCGCGACAAACGTGGTGAACAAGCAGCGCTCAAGAAAGAACACGCTTCTCATTATGAAAAGATCAAAGCCCTCGACTTGGCGGGAAGCAGCACGATGCTGGCCCGTCTTGTTGCGGACGCAAAAGTCATAGAAGCTCAATTGGCGGCGAATAAAGCGAATATCGAAAGACTCGAAGCGGAGTTGAAAGTTACTCGCTTGCCGCCAGACTTGGCGGACCGTATTGAATTCGTGCTCTTCTGCCTGCGCGGCTTCGGGGTTAACAGCCTTTGGTTCTTGACGTGGCCTAAGACCCAGCAACGCGTGCTATGCACGTTCTTGTTCGGCCAGCCAGGTCGCAAGGCCGCTGACGGGACAAGCAGGCGAGAAGAACGGGCTCCAGGTCTCTACCTTCGGCGCGCCACGGACGCGGAGTCTGGCAAAACCGTAATCATCTGGACTGCGCATGGGTGGTTCCCTCAGGTTAGCGACATCGTTTGGCTGGATGCCAAAGTGGCCGCGTATTTCCGGCCCGGATCCACGAAGAGCGGCCTAGATCGCAAGCGCCTACTGAAGCTCATCCCGCGGCTTGACCTCAGCGAGTTCGGCTTTGCCCGGGCAGTCTTTAACGCAAGAAAACCGGCGGGTACCCGCGCGAGATCGTCAAGGCGGCGCTGCGCGTCAATGCCGCGGCAGTCATCTTTGCCCACAACCATCCGTCCGGCGTGGCGCAGCCCAGCCAGGCCGACGAGCTCCTCACGCGCAACCTGAAGGAGGCCCTGGCGCTGGTCGAGATCAAGGTGCTCGACCATTTCATCGTCGCAGGCAACCAGGCGATCTCGTTCGCGGAGCGCGGACTGCTCTGATTTGGCTGGTATAATCCGCGCCTTTCCGAATTTCCCGGAGCCTCGCATGTCCCGCGTCTGCCAAGTCACCGGCAAGAAGCCGATGAAGGGCCACTACGTCTCGCACGCCAACAACAAGACGATTCGCACCTTCGAGCCGAACCTGCACTACCGGCGCTTCTGGGTCGAAACCCAGAACCGCTGGGTGCGCCTGCGCGTGTCGACCGCCGGACTGCGTCGCATCGACAAGCTGGGCGTCGAAGCGGTGCTGGCGGAAATCAAGGCCCGCGCCAAGGCCGCATCAAAGAGCGGGAGCTAAGCCATGCGCGAGAAGATCAAGCTCGAGTCCTCGGCCGGCACCGGCCACTTCTACACCACGACCAAGAACAAGCGCACCACGCCGGACAAGCTGGAGATCAAGAAATACGATCCCAAGGCGCGCAAGCACGTCATCTACAAGGAAACGAAGCTCAAGTAGCCCCACGCCCAAAAACAAAAAAGCCCGCCGAATCTAACCCTCGGCGGGCTTTTTTTTGGACGGGTCAGCCGCTAGGCGATGGCGTAGGACCGCAGCCGCTGCGAGAAGTCCACCAGGGGCGCGACGCCGCTGGTTTCCGCCCGGCGGCACCACTCCTGCAAGTGATGCACCAGCTGTTCCTTCGAGGCGCTCGAGCGCTCCCACAGCGCGGCGAGCTCGTGGCGCATGGCGAGGGCGATATCGAGCGAGCGCGATTTTTTCAACGCCTCGGCGACCTTGGTTTCGTTGCCGGCAACTGGCTGGCCGCGCAGCAGCGCACGCCTTAGTGAGCTCAGCACTTCCGCGTCGCGCGGCGACCAGCGCCGCAGGCGCTCGAGCTCGTGGGCGTAGGTCTTCTTGAGCGACTTGGCATAGCGCGACAGCACGTCGTAGCGGTTGGCGATGACCGCGTGCAGCGTGTCGACATCGACGGCGCGCGGCTGCGCGAAGCGCGGCTTCGGCGCGACCTTCTTCACCGTAGCGAGGCCAAGTGCGGCGAGGATGCAGATGTAGAACCAGCCGATGTCGAACTCGTACCACTTGCTCGAGAGCCTGGCCGACGAGGCGTAGGCGTGATGGTTGTTGTGCAGCTCCTCGCCGCCGATCAGGATGCCCCAGGGCACGATATTGGTGCTGGCATCGGCCACGTCGTAGCTGCGGTAGCCGAAGAAATGCCCGACGCCGTTGATCACGCCGGCGGCCCAGAATGGAATCCAGCCGATTTGCGTGATCCACACCAGCGCGCCCGGGATGATGCCGAAGACGAACAGATCCATCGCCAGAAGCAGGACCACGCCGGTGGTGGCAAAGCGCGAATAAAGGTTGCGCTCGATCCAGTCGTCGGGGGTGCCGTGGCCGTAGCGCTCCATCGTGTCCTTGTTGTAGGACTCCTTCACGTACAGCAATACGCCCGCCCAGAGGACGCGGTTGATGCCGTAGACCTGCGGGCTGTGGGGATCCTCAGCGGTCTCGCACTTGGCGTGGTGCTTGCGGTGAATCGCCGCCCACTCCTTGGTGACCATGCCGGTGGTGAGCCAAAGCCAGAGGCGGAAGAAGTGCGATATCAACGGATGCAGCTCCAGGGCGCGGTGCGCCTGGCAGCGGTGCAGGTAGATGGTGACTGCCGCGATGGTGACGTGCGTCAGCGCGAGCGCAGCGAGGACCACTCCCCACCAGGGGAGGTCAAACCAGCCGGAAAACATCATGAAGTGAGAGGCCTTTGGAGTCGTTTTTCAGGGCGTGCGGCATTGTACGCGAACCGCTCCTCCGCGCGTAAGATTCGGAGTACAAAGGTTTTTTTGGAAATTAATACACGGCGCTCGAAAACCCGGTCGTGTACTCACGACGCGCGCTCGAAGGCCGCGGCGAAAAAGCCGTCGGTGGCCTGCAGATGCGGCCAAAGACGCAGCCGCTCGCCTGCCTGGAGCGCGATTTTTTGCGCCCCGAGCAGCTCTGCGCACGAGAGCGTTTTGAACTCGGGCTGCGCCGCCTGGAACCCCTCCGCGATGGCTTCGTTCTCCGCTCGCAGCACGCTGCACGTGGCATAGACCAGGCGCCCGCCGGGCTTCACCAGGCGCGACGCGGCTTGCAGGATGGCGCGCTGCTTCTGCGCCAGCTCGTCGATCGCGCCGCTCGCGTGGCGCCATTTCAGATCGGGATTGCGCCGCAGCGTGCCGAAGCCGCTGCAGGGGGCGTCGACCAGCACGCGCTCGAGCTTGCCGGCGAGGCGCTTCGCGCGCGCGTCGTTGTCGCCGGAGAGCGCGATCGAGTGGATGTTGTTGATTTGCGCCCGCGCCGCGCGCGGCGCGAGCGCAGCCAGCCGCTTCGCCGAGACGTCCATGGCGTAGACGCGACCCGAGCCGCGCATCAGCATGGCGAGCGCCAGCGTCTTGCCGCCGGCGCCAGCGCAGTAGTCGGCGATCATCTCGCCGCGCCGCGGTGCAAGCAGGTAGGCGAGCAGCTGGCTGCCCTCGTCCTGCACCTCGATCAGACCGTCGCGAAACAACGCATGCTGGTTGATCGCCGGCTTGCCGGCGAGGCGCACTCCCGCGGGCGAGTACGGGGTTGGCGCGGCCGCGATGCCGTCCTGCGCGAGCCTGGCCAGGACCTCTTCCCGGCTCGCGCGTGCCAGGTTCACGCGCAGATCGAGCGGCGCGGAATTGAGCAGCCCTTGCGCGATGCGCATCGCCTCGTCGCGGCCCTGCTCCTCCTCGAGCCGTTGCCATAGCCAGTCGGGCAGGTCGGCGCGCACCGCGTCGGGCAGTGCGTCGCCCGGCGCCGCGCGGATCCTGCGCACCAGATCCTCGTCGGCCAGGCCTTCGAGCGCGCGGCCGGAGAAGCCGAGCACGCGAAGCAAGGCCGCGACCAGCAGCGCATGCGGCACCTCGGAGCCTGCCGCAGCGGCGAGTGAGCGCCGGCGGCGCAGCACCGCAAATGTGGCCTCGGCAATGAAGCCGCGCGCTTTCTGCCCGAGCTCGCGATGCTCGCGGAAGTAGCGTGACAGCGTCTGGTCTGCGGGCGCGGCAAAGCGCAGCAGATCGTCGAGCGCCGCCCGGGCATGCCGGACGAGCGCCGCGTCGGGCGGCGGGAAGGACAAGGTTACCGGCTAGGAAGTTTCAGTCGCCGGCATGGTACGTCAGCGCAGCCGATAGAGCAGCGCCAAGCCCAGCACGTCGTAATGGTTGCTGCCGTAAGTCTGACCGCCGCCGCCGACGTTGCGGTAGCGCTGCCATTGCGCGCGCAGGCCCCAGCCGGCGCGAAAGTCCCATTGCAGGCCGGCGCCGTAGGTGAGTCCGCTGTTCGTATGGTCGGCGATGTCGGGCTCCGAGGCGTCGAGCGTGGCGAGGTAGGCGCCGAACTTGCCGTACGCCGAGAAGCGCTCTTCGATCGGCACCATGCCCATCGCGGTCAAGTCCCACACCGCCGCATGGCTGAACTCGTCCGAGGTAGCGGATTTCGCGCGCACCTTGCCCAGGTCGCGGTACGCCACTTCGGCGCCGAAGTAGCGATTGAGTTGGTAGCCGCCGAGAAGTCCCCACGCCAGACCGCTGTCGTCGCACGAGCGCCCGCCGCCGCTCAGGAAGCCGAGGCAGCCATTCTTCGCCTGCGCGTAGCCCACCGAGGCGCCGATATAAGGCCCGCTCAAGATCGGCGGCGGTGGTGGCGGGAAGGAGGTCTGTGCCTGCAGGCTGCTCACCGCGACGCCCAGCGCGAGTGTCACCAGCGTTCTTTTCACGTCTGTCTCCGATTGGGGATGCGAAAGCTAGCAAAGCTTGCCCGCGCTGTCTTGCGGGAGGGGCGGACGCCGACCGCTAGTCCTACCGGACTACGCGATTCGGCGACAGGTCCCTAGCGCCGAAATAAGCGACGTCGGATGATGCTGACCTGTGTAGGCAGTCACCTACACGGATTCTGAGGGTGGCCAGCACACTGTTACCAGTGCCCTCCGAGAGACCGCCTCGAAAGATGAGCCGGTCCACGGTAGCGCCAAACAAAGTGTAGTCGCCGTCTGATCGCCAGAGTGGGCAGTACCGGAGGGCGCGTCTAGCGGACGTGCCCTCTTTTTTTTCCCGCTCTGGAAAGCATTGTGCGCGAAGCCCGCGGGCGCCGCTATCGCCGGGCGCGGTGTCACATTGTCGCGCTTGGCCGATTTCACCATGGAGCATCGGCGACGTCGCGACGCGACGTCGCGACAGTGAAATCCCCGCATTCGAGACCTTTACACGGCGAAGCGCCGCTCACCCGCCGTTTGCCGCCGCTCGCTATGACGCGAGTGTGACATCAGTGCTTCTTCTTCCCCCGCTCCGCGCCTCGCTGCGGCGCGGTGAAAGGGCCGCGCGCCACCAGGTCGAGGGCGCGCACGTAGATCGCCGTCGGCGGTTCGCGCCGGCCGTCGAGCCATTCCTCCAGGATCGTGGTGGGGACATCGAGATACTCCGCCAGCCGCTCGAGATTGCCGATCGAGCGCAGGGCGAGGGCGAGAGTGCGGGTGATGGAGTTGTTTGCCACGGCCGCCTGCATTGCTTGCATGACACATTGGATAGCTCCCGGCTCGCAAATGCAGTAACCGATTCACGCCGCCCATGTGCGCGATTCACAGAACGGCGCTTAACGGCGCTTGCCTGCGAAAAACTGCACACCTCGCTAGCGCGAAGCGATCCAGATCCCCAGGCCGACGGCGGCAATTCCGACCAGCAGGTGCACACCGAGCGGCTCGCCCATCAGGAGCGCGGCGAGGCTCGAGGCGGGCCGCGCCTGCTGAGCGCCTCGCGGCCGAGCAGCGCGCAGCGCTGGTGTAGCTCATGGCGACGTTGTAGATCACGAAGAACAGCGAAAAGAAAAGCGCGCCGAGCAGCAGGGCGATGGCGAGGATCGGAATGAAGCCGATGCCGAAGCGGAATGCAGCGAGCGTGACGGGGTCGCTCGCGTGGATGGTGTAGCGGGTCAACGCGGCCGCGGTGCCGTCGAGCGGCCGGGCTCACCGCCCGGATACTAAACCGCTACGCCGCGCCCAACGCCCTGCGCTCGACGAGGCCGGCCACGGCGGTGAGACGCTCCTGCGCACCCACGACGCGCTCGATCAGCTCGACCAGGCGCGCCGCGAGGAAGGGCTTGACCAGGCACGCCGAGCCGAGCGACTCGGCGTCGTTGCGCAGCTCCGAGCGCCCGGTGATGAAGATCACCGGCACCCAGGGCATCGACGAGTCGGTGATCACCGCGGAGACGAAGTCGAGGCCGCTCACGTAGGGCATATGCGCGTCGACGATCATCAGGTCGGGCTTCGCTTCGCGCACCAGGCGCGCGGCGCCGAGCGCATCCTCGGCGAGCACCACTTCGTAGCCCGCCGTGGCGAGCTCCAGCTTGAGCAGCTCGCGGATCGCCGCTTCGTCATCGACGATCAGGATCGTGCGGCGGCGCTTCTCGTTGGCCATGGCTGCCTCCTTGCGACCCATTGTCCGCGTGCCGGGCGGCGGGCGCCCACGACGGAACTAGTCCTACAGGACTACCGGCTCAGGGGGAGAGAAACCAGGCGACGGTCGTACGATGCCTACCGTGCTGTAGGACGTGATCTACAGCACCGGCAGCGCGGCCAGCACGGTGTTATCAGCGCCAACCGAGAGACTCGGTAGCGCCAAACAAGGTGTAGTCGCCGTCCGATCGCCAGGCAGTGGTCAGTACCGGAGGGCACGTCTAGCGGGCGTGCCCTCTTTTTTTTCACCGCGCGGAAATCATTCTGCCGAGCCGCTCGCGAGCGCGCTATCGCTGCACCCCGTGTCATGTTGTCGCGAAGCGCGAGAAACGTTGCGTGGCGAGGCATCGACGTCGCGCGGCGGCGTCGCGACAGATGGACTACGTGAGCTGCGGTTACCTCAAGGCGAGCGCGGCCCGGGCTCGCTTCTGCACCTCGAAGCCGTCGCAATCGTCGGCGCAGCCGTAGTCGCGGCCGGCCTCGAGCGCGCGCTGGTAGTACTTCGGCGCCGCATCCTTGAGCCCCATGCCTTTGGCCGCCTCGGCGAGCATGAAATACGAGTAGTCGCTGAGGTAACCGGCCTGCAGCACCGACACCGCGAGGTCGCGCCACAGCTGCTGGTCGTGCAGGCGCTTCCAGTCGCCTTTGCGGCGCGAATAGGCGAGCGCGCATTGCACGCGGCAGTCGAGCAGCGTGTCGCCGCGCTTGAAGCGCTCGAAGGGTTCGGAAAGGAACGTCAGCGTCTCGCCTTCCTTCGCCACCTTGGCGGCGTACTCCTCGCGCGTCATCTCGCCAGCGCGCGTCACGACGCGCTCGTTCGCGCCCTCGCCCGCGTTCAGGAAATGCGGCGACTCGCCCGGCTGCGCGCTCTTCGCGGCGGCGTAGAACGGCTGCACCTTCGCGCCGAGCTCCTTCAGGCGAGACGCGCGATGCTCGGGCGACGGATGCGTCGACAGGAATTCGGGCGGCGCCTTGCCCTCGGAGAGCTTGCCCATCTTCTCCCACAGCGTCACCGCCGCCGCGGGATCGTAGCCCGCGCGCGCCGCGAGCTCGATGCCGATCTGGTCGGCTTCGCTCTCGCTTTCGCGGCTGTTCGGCAGCTGGATCGCCGTGACCGCGGCCACCTGCATCAGCGCAGCGGTGTTGCCTTGCGCGCCGAGCGCGATCGCCACCAGCTCCGTGCCGATGCCGGTGCTGTAGGCGATCGACATGCGCTCCTGCGTGTGGTTGGCGAGCGCGTGGCCGATCTCGTGCCCCATCACCTGCGCGATCTCGTCGTCGCTGGCTTTGAGCTTCTCGATCAGCCCGGTGTACATCGCCATCTTGCCGCCGGCCATGCAGAAGGCGTTCACCGTCTTCGGATCGTTGATCAGCTGCACTTCCCAGTTCCACTTCGCCGAGTCGGGCCGGAAGCGCACCGCCTGCGCGATCAGGCGATCGGTGATCTTGCGCAGGTTCTCCGCGCGCGGCGTGCCGGTCTCGACCTGCTTCTTCTTGGAGAGCCCGCCCATCATGCTGGTGTAGGCCGCCGCCGACTGGCTGATCGCCATCGACTCGGGCACCACCATCAACTGGCTGCGGCCGGTCAGCGGGTTGGTCGAGCAGCCGGCGAGAATTGCGCCCGCCGCGATCCCGGCGAGGGATCCCGTCCACGTGTTGAGACCTACTTTCATCGCGCGCATTTTAAGGTCTGCCGCGCGGTGAAGATGTAACTGATTGTGCTCACTTTTCTCCCCGCGGCGGCATTGCGGCGGCGCTAGATGATTCCGGTAACACCTGTCCGGTAAAATCCTACCGCTGTGTTCGATGCAATATCCGGCCGCTCGAGATCCAGGAAGCTTCCGCAGGAACCCGCCTTTGCGCTTCCGCCGCTGTGGATCCACGAGTCCCTGGCCTGTTTTCTCGGAAAGGAAAGCCCGTTGCTGATCTCCCGTCGTCGTGAAGCGCGCAGGCGCGCTCTGCTGCAGATGCTCGATCGCCTGCCGATTCGCAGTGAACGTCACGCCCCCGTTGTGCAGCAGCCGGCCGCCGCGCCGGTCGACCTCTCCTTACCGAGGACCGCTCCGGGCGCTGCGCCCGGCGCCCAGAAGTAGCGGGCGCGCCTCCTAGGCCGCTTTCCGGGCGTGCGCCGGCAACTCGCCGATCGCGGTCCTGATCGCGTCCTCGACGCGCTCCAGGAACACGAACTCGAGCTTCGCCTTGGCCTCGGCCGGCACGTCCTCGAGATCCTTCTCGTTGCGCTTGGGCAGCATCACCGTCTTGATCCCGGCGCGCAGCGCGGCGAGCGTCTTCTCCTTCACCCCGCCGATCGGCAGCACCAGCCCGCGCAGCGAGATCTCACCGGTCATGGCGACGTCCGAGCGCACCGGCACATCGAGCAGCAGCGACACGATGGCGAGGAACATCGCCACGCCCGCGCTGGGGCCGTCCTTGGGCGTCGCGCCCGCAGGCACGTGGATGTGCACGTCGGTCTTCTCCAGCGTCTCGCCAACGAAGCTGCGTGACAGCGTGAGTGCCGCCTGCGCCGACTCCTTCATCACCTCGCCGAGCTGGCCGGTGAGGATCAGCTTGCCGCTGCCCGGCACCTTCGACGCCTCGATGAACAGGATGTCGCCGCCGACCGGCGTCCAGGCGAGGCCCGTGGCGACGCCCGGCACCGAGGTGCGTTGCGCGACCTCGTTCTCGAAGCGCCGCGCGCCGAGGATGCCGTGCAGGTCCTCCGGCTTGATCTCGATCCTTCCGGAGAAACCTTCGGCGATGCGCATCGCCGCATGGCGCAGCACCGAGCCGATCTCCCGCTCGAGGTTGCGCACGCCCGCCTCGCGCGTGTAGTCGCCGATGATCTTGCGCAGGGTTTCCTCCGGCAGCTCGACCTGCTCTGACTTCAATCCGTTGGCCTCGAGCTGGCGCTTCACCAGGTAGCGCTTGGCGATCTCGAGCTTCTCTTCCTCGGTGTAGCCGGGGAGCTGGATGATCTCCATGCGGTCGCGCAGCGGCCCCGGGATCGTGTCGAGCATGTTGGCCGTGGTGATGAACATCACCCTGGACAGGTCGAAGTCGACCCCCAGATAGTTGTCGCGGAAGTGCGAGTTCTGCTCCGGGTCGAGCACTTCGAGCAACGCGCTCGACGGGTCGCCGTGAAAGCCGCCCTGGCCAAGCTTGTCGATCTCGTCGAACATCAGCACCGTGTTCTTCGACCCGGCGCGCTTCAGCGCCTGGATCACGTTGCCGGGCAACGCACCGATGTAGGTGCGGCGGTGGCCGCGGATCTCGGCCTCGTCGTGCACGCCGCCGAGCGCGATGCGCTGGAACTTGCGTCCGGTGGCGCGCGCGATCGACTGGCCGAGCGAGGTCTTGCCGACTCCCGGCGGCCCAACGAAGCAGAGGATCGGGCTCTTGCCGGTCGGGTTGAGCTTGCGCACGGCGAGATGCTCCAGAATCCGCCGCTTGATCTTGTCCAGCCCGTAATGGTCCTCGTCGAGGATCTGGCGCGCCTTCGCGATATCGATCTCCGGCGCCGGTTGGTCCTTCCACGGCAACTCGGCGAGCCACTCGAGGTAGGTGCGCAGCATCGAGCCCTCCGCGCTGCCCTCGCCCATGCGCTGCAAGCGCTTCAGCTCCTTGGTGGCGTGCTTGTGCACGTCCTCGGGCATGCCCGCGTCTTCGATCTGCTTTTTCAGCTCGGCGAGCTCCGCGCCCGTGTCCTCGCCCTCGCCCAGCTCCTTCTGGATCTGGCGCATCTGCTCGCGCAGCACATGCTCTCTTTGTCGCTCGTCGAACTCCTTCTTGGTCTTCTCGCCGATCTCCTTCGAGATGCGCAGCACGCCGACGCGCTCGGAGAGCATCGCCAGCACGCGGTCCAGGCGCGTTGGCAGGTCGAACGTTTCCAGGAGGCGCTGCTTCTCCTCGAGCTTGACGTCGAGCAGGTTGGCGACCATGTCGGCCAGCAGGCCGGGCGAGGTCAGGCCCTGCACCACGACGGCGAGCTCCTCGGGCGCGTTCGGCAGCAGCTGGATCGCCTCCACCGCCTGCGCCTTGAGCTGCAGGAAGCGCGCTTCGATGTCCGGAGTGAGCTTGCCTTCCTGCTCCTCGGGCTTCTCGATGTACTGCACGCGCGCCACGAGGAACGGCCAGCCCGGCAGGAACTCGATGGCGCGGAAACGGTTCTGGCCCTGCACCACCATGTGGTGCGCGCCCTCGCCGCCGGTGATGTAGCGCACCACCTGGCCGGCGGTGCCGACCCAGTAGAGATCGTCCGGCGCCACCTCGTTCTTCTGCGCGTCGCGCTGCAGCACGAAGCCGACCTTGCGCTCGCTGCGCACCGCTTCCTGCGCCGCCGCGATCGAGCTCGGCCGGCCCACGGTGACGGGCGTGATCACGCCCGGGAACAGCACCGTGTTCCTCATCGGGATGAGGATCAGCGCGTCCTCGGGGATCGGCTTGAGGGCACCCGCGCGCGGCTTTTCGGCCGGAGCGCCGGAGGTCTTGTCCTGGTCCTGCGCAAGCAGCTTGGTCATGCGCCTTCCTTCTTCTTGAAAACCAGCGTGAGCACGCCGCCGCTCAAATCCTTCTGGACGAGCTCGAGCGGCGCGTAGGGATCGCCGAGCGGCAGACCGATCTGGCGCTCGAAGCGGCCGTAGGGAATCTCGATGCGATGGATGTTCTGCGTCTCGGCATTGCACGGAAACGGCCGCGCCGCCGAGATCGTGAGGCCCCCTGGATCGAGCGCGAGGCTGATGGAATCGGCAGGCACGCCCGGCAGCGCGACCTGCACGCGAACGTGCTGCGCGGTCTCGGTAATGTCGACCGGCGGCTCCCATGCCACGGCGGCATGCTGGAAGAACTGACGCTGCAGGCGCTCGGCCCGGTCGAGCATCGACAGGGCTTCGCTCCACATCCAGTTGGAAATATCGCGGGATCTCACGGCGGGTAGATGGCGACGAAAAGGGGGGAATCAACCCCGCTGCAAGAAATGCACCCCTGCCGTTTCGGGCTAATTCCTTACCGGCGTGGGGTTATCGGGCCGCGGTAGCGGGGGTACGTGCCCGCTTTTCCTGCGCCTGCTGCAACAGCCACCCACGGAACGCCGCGACCGCCGGGCGCTCGGCGATCACCTCGGGACAGACGAGGTAATACGCCGACTGCGGCTTGAGCTCGATGTCGAAGGGCGCGCAAAGGCGCCCGGAAGCGAGATCGGCATCGACCATCGGCCGCAGCGCGAGCGCGATGCCGAGCTGCTGAGACGCGGCTTCCAGCGAGAGGATGTTGGATGAGAAATGCGGCCCGCGCGTGCCGTCGACCTTGTCGGCGACTCCCGCGAGCTCGAGCCACTTCACCCAGGCATGGCCATGCGCCACCAGGTCCATGGCGTCGTCGTGCAGCAGCATGTGATGGGCGAGATCCGCCGGCTCGCGGATCGGCGGCTTGCCTTTCACCAGCTGCGGGCTCGCCACGCAGACGGTCGAGACGCCGAACAGCCGGTCGGCGCGGTAGCCCGGATAGTCGCCGCCGCCCAGATGGATCTCGACGCCGGAGGTGTCGCTGCGCAGGTCGAGATTGCCGACCAGCGCCGCCGAATCGAGCGCGCCGGCGTCGACCATCTTGCTCGAGGAGACGACGCGCACGTCGATCTTCGGCTCGCGCCTGGCGAAGTCGGCAAGGCGCGGCATCAGCCAGCGCGCGGCGAACACCGGCGGCGCGGTGATCTGCAGGTCGGTCTCGTCGGCGCGCACGTGGATCATCTCGACCGCGGCGGCGAGCGAATCGAAGCCCTCGCGCAGCTTCGGCAGGCAGGCGCGCGCCGCTTCCGTCAGCTGCACGCCGCGCCCGGCGCGCTTGAAGAGCTGCACGCCGAGGTAATCCTCCAGGCTCTTTATCTGGTGGCTGACCGCGGCCTGCGTGATCGAGAGCTCGTTCGCCGCCTCCTTGAAGGAAAGGTGGCGCGCGGCCGCCTCGAACACTCGCAAGGCGTTGAGCGGCGGCAGGCGATAGATCATTTTTTCTTATGCCAGGAGTGAGAAATCGTCGTTTGTCGCCGCGAGCTCGCGACCCTACATTCGATGCATGAAAAACCGCGAAATTGTACTCAAGACCAAATTCTGGAGAAACGCATTGGCGTCGCTACCGGAAAGAGTTCGCTCACGCTACCTCGCCGACATCGCGCAGGCCGAGCGCTTTGAACTCGCGCTCGACGGCGCGATCGAAGCACTGGCTCGCGCAAAGGCGAGCCTCTTTGCGGTACCGCGCAGCGCGCACTGAACAACGGCTTGCCTCGCCGTCCGGGTAGGTTTGACGCCTATCTCCTCCTCCTCTGGCTAGGGCTCGCTCGGACGGCGAGCATTTAAGTAACACCTCCAGTAGTAGCATTCCGCGCATGAAAACCAAGGCGCCGCCGCGCGCCGCGGGTGTGGTCGTCTTCCGCCGCACCGGGCGCGGCATCTACTACCTGATCCTGCGCGCGTACAACAACTGGGATTTTCCCAAGGGCCTTGTCGAAGCGGGCGAAAACCAGCTGACGTGCGCGAAGCGC
>DASWER010000608.1:0-7486 GCA_036394655.1 Burkholderiales bacterium | reverse complement strand
CCCATGGTGGGCGTGCCGGCCTTGGTGAGATGGGAACGAGGGCCGTCGTCGCGCACCGCCTGGCCGATCTTGTAGGCCGTGAGCTTGCGGATCATGTAGGGCCCGAGCACCAGCGACACCGCGAGCGCCGTGAGGCAGGCGAGCACCGCGCGCAGCGTGATGTAGTTGAAGACGTTGAACACCCGCACGTCCTTGGCCAGCCATTGCGCCAGCTCGAGCAACATCAGTGCGCTCCTCCCTGCGTGGGCGCGCCGGTTAGCGCGTTGACGACCCGTTCCATCTTCATGAAGCGCGAGCCTTTGACGAGCACGGTGCGGCCGCGAATCGCCGGCAGCAGCGCCTCGACGTCGGCGAAATGCTCGGCGCCCGCGCCGAAGGCCGCTACCGCGTGCGCGGTCGCTTCGCCAAGCGCGAGCAGCTGCGTGACGCCGCGCGAGCGCGCATAGGCGCCGATCTCGCGGTGGAATTCCGGCCCGCGCGACCCGACCTCGCCCATGTCGCCGAGCACGAGCACCGTCGGGGCCGGACACGAGGCGAGCACATCGATCGCGGCGCGCACCGAATCCGGATTGGCGTTGTAGCTGTCGTCGATCACGGTGAGCCCGCTCTTCGCCTGCTTGACCTGCAGCCGGCCGGTATAGGGACGGAAGGCACTGAGGCCCGCGGCGATCGACGCCACCTCGATGCCCGCGGCGTGCGCGCAGGCGGCTGCCGCAAAGGCGTTGCGTACGTTGTGGATCCCCGGAATAGCGAGCGCCGCGTGCGCCTCGCCCCGCGGTGTGCGCAGGCGCAGCTCGCTCGACAATTCCTTGAGGACGTAGCCGCCGCCCACCGTGCCGCGCTGCAGACCGAAATCGACGACTGGCCGCGCGCCAGCTCGGCTCCGAAAGTACGCCGCGTGGTCATCATCGGCGTTCACCACGGCCACGCCTTTCGCGCCGAGCGCGTCGTACACGGCTGCGTTTTCCGCCGCGACTTCGTCAACGCTACCCATGAATTCGAGGTGCTCGCGCTGCGCGTTGTTGACCAGCGCCACATCGGGTGCGGCGATCGCGGCGAGATGGGCGATCTCGCCGCGGTGGTTCATGCCGAGCTCGATCGCGCACCAGCGATGCTCCTGCCGCATGCGCAACAGCGTGAGTGGCACCCCGATGTCGTTGTTCAGATTGCCGGCGGTGGCAAGCACGGTCTGCTCGCCGCCGTGACGGCGCAGGATCGCGGCGAGCATCTCCTTCACCGTGGTCTTGCCGTTGGACCCGGTGATGGCCACGAGCTTGGGCGCAAAGCGCGCGCGCCATTGCCCGGCGAGCTGGCCGAGCGCGCGCTTCGTATCGTCGACGATGACCACGGGCAGAGGAAACTGTCCTTGATAGCGCACATCGACCATGGCGGCAGCCGCGCCGCGCGCCGCCGCCGCGTCGAGAAACTCATGGCCATCGAAGCGCTCGCCGCGCAGGGCGACGAAAAGCTGGCCACGCCCGACCGAGCGGCTGTCGGTCGACACGCCGTCGAAGCGCAGGTCGGCGCCGCTCGCGCGGCCGCCGCTCAGTGCTGCGGCTTCGCCGAGCGACATCATTGCTGCCCCCGCGTCGCGAGCGCCGCCTGGGCGACCGCCTGATCGGAAAACGGCAGGCGCAGTCCGCCGATCTCCTGAGTGCTCTCGTGCCCCTTGCCGGCGATCAGCACGACGTCCTCGGGCGCGGCCTCGCGCACGGCGCGTTCGATCGCGCGGCGCCGGTCGGGCTCGCGCTGGGCGCCGCTGCCCGTCCCTTGCGCCACGGCATCGATGATGGCGGCTGGATCTTCGCTGCGCGGATTGTCCGACGTGATCAGCACCCGATCGGCGCCGCGCGCCGCCGCGGCGCCCATCAGCGGCCGCTTCGCCGGGTCGCGATCGCCGCCGGCGCCGAACACCACCGCCAGGCAGCCGCCGCGTTGCCGGGCGACGGGCCGCAGCGCATCGAGCACCTTCTCGAGCGCGTCCGGCGTATGCGCGTAGTCGATGACCACGAGCGGCCGTTCGCCGACCGCCTGCATCCGGCCGGGAACGGCCGGCAGCTCGGCGACGAGACCCAGCGCTTCGCGCAACGGCATGCCGTAGGCCACCAGGCAGCCCAGCACGCCAAGGATGTTCGACAAATTGAAGCGCCCAAGCTGGCGCGTGCGCATTGCGGGATCGACGCTGATGAACTCGTCCGTGCCGGCGCGCTCTAGCGGCTGCAGGCTGTAGCCAATAGTGCGCACGCGGCCGCCAAGCCAGCGCGCGAGCTCGACACCGAACGGGTCGTCAAGATTGAGCACCGCAGTCTTCAGACCGGGCATTTCGAACAGCCGTGCCTTCGCTTCGCCGTACGCCTGCATCGAGCCGTGGTAATCGAGGTGATCATGCGACAGGTTGGTAAAGAGCGCGCAGCAAAACCGCACGCCGTTCACCCTGCCCTGCATCAGGCCGTGCGAGGAAACTTCCATCGCCACCGCGCGGGCGCCGGCGGCGTGGAGCTGCTTCAACGTGGCCTGCAGCTCGAGCGCGTCGGGCGTGGTGTTGCCCGCGTCGTTCAGCGCGCCCGGAAAACCGCTGCCGAGCGTACCGATGATGCCGCTCCGAGCGCCGCAGCGCTCGAGCGCAGCCGCGATCCAGTGGCTGCACGAGGTCTTGCCATTGGTGCCGGTGACGCCGCACATCCAGAGGTGTTCGGAGGGCCGGCCGTAGAAATCGGCGGCCAGCACGCCCGCGCGCTGCTTCAGGCCGTGAACCGCGACGTTGGGTACGCGCCAATCGGCCTGCCAGCCAAAGTCCTCGGCTTCCCAGAGCACCGCCGAGGCGCCGCGACGCACCGCGTCGGCGATGTACGCACGCCCGTCGGCTTTTTCGCCGGGATAGGCAAAAAAGGCGCTGCCCGGAGCAGAGCGGCGGCTGTCCGAAGTCAGCCGCTCGATCATTGCCCCTTGGGCGGCGAGGCGCTCGAAAGGCTCCATGGGCTCGTCAAGTGCTCTCGCTTGTCTCATCGGCCGGCATCTCGAGCGGCTCGAGCGGCGCATCGTGCGGCACGCCGAGCATGCGCAGGGCGCCTTGCATCACCTGGGCAAACACCGGCGCGGCCACCGCGCCACCGTAGTGCTGCCCGGCGGCCGGCTCGTCGATCATCACGGCGATCACGACGCGCGGCGCCGATACCGGAGCAAGACCGACAAAAGAAGCGATGTATTTGTCTGCGGCGTAACCGCCGTTCTCCTGCTTGTGCGCGGTGCCGGTCTTGCCGGCGACGCGCCAACCCATGATCCTCGCCCGCGGCCCCGTGCCGCCCGGCTGGACCGCCGCCTCGAGCATGGTGCGCACCGCCCGTGCCGTTTCGGGCGAAATCACCTTGTCGCTGCTCGAGGCCAGCCGGTTTTTGACCAGCGTCAGCGGCACCAATTCCCCATCGGTCGCGAATACCGTGTACGCCCGCGCGAGTTGAATCAAGCTGAGCGAAATGCCGTGGCCGTAGGCCATGGTCGCCTGCTCGATCGGCTTCCAGTTGCGGTACGGATGCAGCTTCCCCCCGGCGGCGCCGGGGAAGCCGAGCTGGGGCGCGGCGCCGAATCCGAGCCGCCGGAACAGATCCCACATGTTTTCGCGCGGCAGGGCGAGGGCCAGCTTGGCCGCGCCGACGTTCGATGATTTCTGCAGGACTTGCGTCACGCTGAGGGCCGCCGCGGGATGAACGTCGCGAATCGTGTAGTTGGCGAGCGTAAGGCGCCCCGGGGCTGTCGGGATGATGGTCTGCGGACTGACCTTGCCCGATTCCAAGGCCAAGGCGATGGTAAAGGGCTTGAGCGTCGAGCCGGGCTCGAACAGATCGGTAATCGCGCGATTGCGCAGCTGGCCGCCGGTGAGTCGCGCACGATTGTTGGGGTTGAAGGACGGCACATTGGCGAGCGCCAGCACTTCACCGGTGCGTACATCGAGCGCGATCAGCGCGCCCGCCTTGGCGCGATTTTGCAGCACCGCGCTCTTCAAGGCGCTATAGGCCAGGCTCTGGATCTTGCTGTCGATCGAGAGCGTCAAGTCCTTGCCGTCCTGGCCGGCGCGGAGCGATTCGACGTCCTCGACCACCCGGCCAAGGCGATCCTTGATCACGCGCCGGCTGCCCGCCCTGCCGCCGAGCGAATCCTGGTGAGCGAGCTCCATGCCTTCCTGCCCGGCGTCGTCGATGCCGGTGAAACCGATGAGATGCGCGGTCACTTCTCCGGCGGGATAGTAGCGCCGGTATTCGCGGCTCTCGTAGATGCCGCGCAGCCCAAGCTGCGCGATGGCATCCGCGATATCCGGCGGCACCTGGCGCTTGAGATAGACGAAATCGCGCGCCGCTTCGGCCAGCTTCTTGTCGAACTCCGCAGACGGCGTGCCCAGCAAGCCCAGCAGCTTGCGCTTGTCCGCGGGCTTGAGCTCGACATCCGAGGCGATCGCCCAGATCGACTTGACCGGCGTCGAGACGGCGAGCGCTTCGCCGTTGCGGTCGAGGATGCGGCCGCGCGTCGCCGGCATCTCGAGCACGCGCGAATAGCGCGCGTCGCCGCGCTCCTGCAGGAAATCCGTCTTCAGGGCCTGGAGATACAAGGCGCGCACCGCCAGCAGGACGAAAGCCGAGATCAAGGCCACCAGCACGAAGCGCGCGCGCCACACCGGCAGGCGCACCAGACCCTGCGCCGCGGTTCCCACCGCGCCGGTCACCGCGGCGCGTCTCGGGCGACGAGCCGCACGCGGCGCGGGTCAGGCGCGTGCAGGCCGAGCGTGCCGACGGCGATTCTCTCGACCCGCGAGTGCAGGCCCCAGGTGCTCGCCTCGAGCTGCAAGCGGCCGTATTCGGCGTCGAGCTCGCGAGCGCGTTCGTGCTCGCGCTCGAGCTCCGTGAAGAGCTTGCGCGCCTTGTGCTGCGAACTGACGAGCCCGAGCGCGCAGGCGACGAGAACTGCGAGGAGGAGGAGGTTTAGTTTCGCCACCGCGCGCCGGGCTCGATTCGGATGTCCGTTAGGGGGCCCGCGGTGCGCTCAGCCACCCTCAAGATGGCACTGCGCGCCCGCGGGTTTCTTCTTGTTTCCTGTTCAGATGCACGCTGGGCGCGCGCCACCAGGCGCAGCGCCGGCTGCGGCATCTCGGCTTCGCGCAACGGCAAGCCGCGCGGCACTTCGGGCCGGGCGTTCGCCTGCATGAAGCGCTTGACGATGCGGTCCTCCAGCGAATGAAAGCTGATCAGCGCCAGGCGTGCGCCGGGGGCAAGATGCGCGGCCGCCTGCGGCAGCATCAGCGACACTTCCTCAAGCTCCCGATTGACGTGAATCCGTAGAGCCTGAAAGGTGCGCGTCGCCGGATCCTGGCCCGGCTCGCGTGTACGGACCGCCTTTGCCACGAGATCGGCCAGTTGCCGGGTGCGTAGGAGGGGCTCGCTGCGGCGAGTAGCAACAATCGCCGCTGCAATCTGTTTAGCAAACCGTTCTTCGCCATAGTCGCGAATCGCCTCCCGGATTTGTTGTTCTTCTGCCCGCGCCAGCCACTGCGCGGCCGATTCGCCCTGCGTGGGATCCATGCGCATGTCGAGCGGCCCGTCGGCGCGAAACGAAAATCCGCGCGACGGATCGTCCAGCTGCGGCGAGGACACGCCCAAGTCGAACAGCATGCCCCGCAGCATTTGGCTGCCGAGCGTTTGAGAGAGCGCCGAGAACGGCGCGCGCACGAAACTGAAGCGCGCATCGCGGATTTCCTGCGCCGCGTGCTCCGCTTGCGGATCGCGGTCGAGCGCGATCAAGCGCCCTTCCGGCCCCAGGCGCTCGAGGATGGCACGGCTGTGGCCGCCGCGGCCGAACGTGCCATCGAGATACGCGCCCTGCGGGTCTATCGCCAGGGCCTCGATCGCTTCGTTGAGAAGGACGGGCTCGTGCATGCGGCGGTGTCACAGCGAAAAATCCTCCATCGCCGCAGGCGGCGCGCCGGCGCTGGAGAGGGCCTGCTCGAGCTTCGCCGACCAGACGCCGGAGTCCCACAGCTCGAAGTAATGGCCCTGCCCGACCATCATCGCGTCGCGCTCGAGCTTGGCGTGCAGACGCAGCGCCGAAGTAAGGAGGATGCGGCCCGAGCCGTCCGGCGCTACATGCTCCTCGAAACCGAGAAGCAGGCGCTTCCACCAGCTCGCCTTCGGATCAAAACTTGGAAACGAAGCCACCTTGGCGCGCACGGGTTCCCACGCCACGGCGGGATACATCAGCACGCAACCGTCCGGATGTGCCGTGAGCACCAGCGATTTCCCCGCGGCCAGCAGGCCCGCACGATGCCGAGTCGGGATAGCGACGCGTCCCTTGGCGTCGAGCGTGATGACCGCCGCTCCGTGAAACGAGGAATCCATATGGCTCTTTGTGCCACTTTTTTCTACCTTTTTCCACCTTACCGAAAAACGGTCTGAGGGTCAAGGAGGATTCCCCCGACGCGACAAGTACTTAGCCGCATTTTTAACAGCGGTTTATGAACAAAAACTAGTATTAGTAATCAGAAGGTTATAGGGCCATCTGAAGGTAGGTTCTGAACAAGGGGCGATGCCATAATTCCGGCACCCGTGATCAATAAGCTCTTTGCGAGCGCCGAGGCCGCACTCGCCGATGTTCCCGACGGCGCGACGATCATGATCGGCGGCTTCGGCAACGCCGGCATGCCGGCGGCGCTGATCGATGCGCTGATCGCGCAAGGCGCGCGCGGGCTGACCATCGTCAACAACAACGCCGGCAACGCCGATACCGGCCTCGCCGCGCTGATCGCCGCGAAGCGCGTGCGCAAGATCCTGTGCTCGTTCCCGCGCCAGGCGGACTCCTGGCACTTCGACAAGGCCTATCGTGCGGGCGAGCTCGAGCTGGAGCTCGTACCGCAGGGCACGCTCGCCGAGCGCATCCGCGCCGCGGGGGCCGGCATCGGCGCGTTCTATACGCCGACCGCCTTCGGTACCCTGCTCGCCAAGGACAAGGAAACACGGCGCATCGGCGAGCGCGACTACGTGCTCGAGTATCCGATCCATGCCGACTACGCGCTGATCAAAGCCGATCGCGCAGACCGCTGGGGCAATCTGGTCTATCGCAAGACCGCGCGAAATTTCGCGCCGATCATGGCCGCGGCAGCCAGGTGCACCGTGGTTCAGGTACGCGAGACCGTGGAGCTGGGCGCGCTCGACCCTGAAGTTGTGGTCACGCCGGGCATCTTCGTACAGCGCGTGACCAAGATTGCGCCATCCCTGAGGAAGGCCGCCTGATGAAAAAGCTCGACCGCAACCAGATGGCCGCGCGCGTCGCGCGCGACATTCCCGAAGGCTCGTATGTGAATCTAGGCATCGGGCTGCCGACGCTGGTGGCCGATCACCTGCCGAAGGGCCGCGAGATCATCCTGCACAGCGAGAACGGCGTGCTCGGCATCGGGCCGAAGCCCCCGGCGGGCGAGGAAGACGAGGATCTGATCAACGCCGGCAAG
>DASWER010000607.1:0-1995 GCA_036394655.1 Burkholderiales bacterium | reverse complement strand
TCGCGCGAGCGCTACGACCTCGTCATCGCCGACCTGCATCTGCCCGATTCGCCGGCGAAGCAAACCGTGGCGTCGCTGGTGCGTGCCTGCGATTACCCGGTGATCGCGCTGACGGTGGATGCGAGCCCGGAGCTGCGCGCCGTCGCAGTCGCGAGCGGCGCCTACGACTATCTCATCAAGGGACAGCTCGCCGACGGCTCGCTCGAGCGCCCGGTGCGCCTCGCCGCGCTGCACGCGCGCACGCTCGATTCGCTGCGTCACAGCGAGGAGCGCTTCCGCAGCCTCACCGAGCTTTCCTCCGACTGGTACTGGGAGCAGGACGTCGAGTTCCGGCTCACCTTCATGTCGACGCAGCTCGCCCACCGCACCGGGCTCGACGCCTCGGCTTATCTCGGCCGCCGGCGCTGGGACCAGCCGGCGCCGAACCTGAGCGAAGCCGACTGGGCCGCGCATCGCGCGCAGCTCGAGCGTCACGAGCCGTTCCGCGATTTCGAGATGCAGCGCCCGGCGCCGGGCGGCGGCAGCCGCTGGCTGTCGATCAGCGGCGAGCCGATCTTCGACGCCGAAGGAAGATTCAAAGGCTATCGCGGCATTGGCCGCGACATCACCGAGCAGAAGCATGCCGAGCAGCGCCTGCGACTCGAGCACGCCGTTACCCGCGTGCTTGCCGAGGCCGATAGCGTGTCCAGCGTGCTGCAGGGCGTGCTGCGTGCGATCTGCGAAGCCGAAGGCTGGGACTGCGGCCGCTATTTCACGATCCACCCGTCCAGCCGCAAGATGCGCCTCGAGGAGGCATGGAGCATCGGCACGCCGGAGGCCGACCGCTTCATCGCCGAATCCCGCAAGCTCGAATTTGCGCGTGGCGTAGGGCTGGTGGGCGCCGCGTGGCAGACCGGCGAGCCTCTCTGGGTGCCAGACGCGCAAGCCGATCCGCGCGCGCGGCTCGCGTCCGCCGTGCGCTCGCGAGCGGCCTTCGTCTGCCCGGTGCATTCCGAGGGCCGCACGGTCGGCATCCTCGCGCTCGCCTCCTCGCGCAATGTACGCCTGCCCGACAAGCGCTTGATCCAGGCGGTCGTCGTCATCGCAGGCCAGCTCGGCCAGTTCGTGCAGAGGAAGCAGGCCGAGGCGGTGATGCGCGAGAGCGAAGAGCGCTTCCGCAGCCTGGTCGAGCTCTCGTCCGACTTCTACTGGGAGACCGATGTCGAGCACCGCATCACACGCACGACGCACGCGGAGAAGCACCGCCCTGCGAGCACGCCCGTAGTCGGCAAGACACGCTGGGAAGTGCCTTCGATACATCCCGATGAGGCCGGCTGGGCGGCGCATCACGCGACGCTCGAGGCGCGTCAGCCGTTCCGCGATTTCGAGATGGGCCGCATCGATCCGGAGGGCGAGACGCGGTTTCTCTCGATCAGCGGCGAGCCGATGTACGGTGCGCAGGGCGAATTCCTCGGCTACCGGGGTGTCGGGCGCGAGGTCACCCAGCGCCGCCGCGAGGAGCGCCTGGTCGCCCTCGAGCACGCCGTGGCGCGCAATCTCGCCGAGGCGAAGAGCGTGTCGAGCGCGCTGCGCTCGGTGATGCGCGCGATCTGCCAGGCCGAGGCCTGGGACTGCGGGCGCTATTTCCAGCTCGACGAAGCCGCCAATGTCATGCGCTGCGAGGACGTCTGGTCGAACGGCGTCGACCCGCTGGCGAAATTCGCCGAGAGCTCGCGCGGCGCCACCATCGCCCCGGGGACCGGCTTGATCGGCCGCGTCTGGGAGAGCGGCGAGCCGATCTGGAGCTCGGATGTGAGCCGCGATACGCGCTCGGCGCCGTTGCCGCGCGTGCGTGACGCGGGAGTGCACGGCGCGTTCGTCTTCCCGGTGACCTTCGAAGGCCGCACCGTCGGCGTGCTGTCGATCTCGAGCAGCATCGTGCGCCAGCCCGACGAGCGGCTGATCAGCACGATGCGCGTGCTCGGCGCGCAGATCGGCCAGTACCTGCAGAGGAAG
>DASWER010000606.1:0-2742 GCA_036394655.1 Burkholderiales bacterium | reverse complement strand
CGCTTGCACATCACCGTGATGAGGTGCGCGCGGTACTCGGGCGAAGCGTGCAGGTCGTTGTTCAGGCCGTCGGGCTTGACCTTGATGTTGGCGACCGCCTCCGGTGCGAACTTGGAGGAGAGGGCCTTCTCCATCTCGGTCTGGCGGAAGGCGCTCGCCCCGGCGCCGGTGATGCCGACGCGCACGTTGCCCGAGCCGAAATCGGCGACGAATACGCCGACCAGCGCGAAGCGCGAGGCGGGGTTCCTGAACTTCATGTAGGCGCCGCGCTTCGGGATCTGGAACGACACGCTGGTGAGGAGCTCGCCCGGCTCGAGCGCGGTCTCGTAGAGGCCGGTGAAGAACTTGTCGGCTTCGATCTTGCGCTTGTTGGTGACGATGGTCGCGTTCAGCGCCAGCGCCGCGGCGGGATAGTCGGCCGCCGGGTCGCTGTTGGCGAGCGAGCCGCCGATGGTTCCCATGTGGCGCACCTGGCGGTCGCCGATCATGCTGGCGAGCGCGCAGAGCGACGGGATCGCCTTCTTCACCGAGCTCGAGCCCGCGACCTCGGCGTGGCGCACCATCGCGCCGACCACGACGGCGTTGCCCTCGACCTTGAGCGACTTGAGATCCTGGATCGAGCCGAGGTCGATGAGATCGGACGGCGCGGTGAGGCGCAGCTTCATCGCCTGCACCAGGCTCTGCCCGCCGGCGAGGTAGCGGCCTTCGCCCTTCTGCGCGGCGAGCGAGAGCGCATCCTTGGTGGTGGTGGGACGGTGATACTGGAATGCATGCATGGCGTTCTCCTAGGCTCTGTGCATCGCGCGCCACACGTTCTGCGCCGTGGCGGGCATGGGGACGTCTCTTACGCCGATCGCGTCGGTGATGGCGTTCATTACGGCCGCCGGCGCGCCGATCGCGCCGGCCTCGCCGCAGCCTTTGACGCCGAGCGGGTTGTGGGTGCACGGCGTCTCGCGCGTATCGATCTTGAACAGCGGCAGATCGCTGGCGCGCGGGATGCAGTAGTCCAGCAGCGTCCCGCTCGTGAGCTGGCCGGCCTCGTCATAGGCGCAGTTCTCGGTGAGCGCCTGGCCGATGCCCTGCGCCACGCCGCCGTGCACCTGGCCCTCGACGATCATCGGGTTGATGATTTTTCCGAAATCGTCCACCGCGGTGAAGGCGACGACTTGCGAAGCGCCGGTCTCGCGGTCGACCTCGACCTCGCAGACGTAGCTGCCCGCGGGGAAGGTGAAGTTCGCCGGGTCGTAGAAGGCGTTCTCGTTCAGCCCGGGCTCGAGCTTGTCGAGCGGGTAGTTGTGCGGCACGTACGCGGCGAAGGCGACCTCGCCGAAGGTCTTCTTCTTGTCGGTGCCCGCGACCTTGAACACGCCGCGGTCGTATTCGATGTCGCCTTCCGACGCTTCCAGCAGATGCGCCGCGATCTTCTTGCCCTTGGCGACGATCTTGTCGAGCGCCTTGACGATCGCCGTGCCGCCGACCGCGATCGAGCGCGAGCCGTAGGTGCCCATGCCGAAGAGCACTTTGGAGGTATCCCCATGGACGATCTCGACCTGCTCCATGCCCAGGCCGAGCCGATCGGCCACCACCTGCGCAAACGTCGTTTCGTGGCCCTGACCGTGCGCGTGAGAGCCGGTGAATACCGTCACCGTGCCGGTCGGGTGGACGCGCACCTCGCCCGCTTCAAAAAGTCCGGCGCGCGCGCCGAGGCTGCCCGCGACATTCGAAGGCGCGATGCCGCAGGCCTCGATATAGCACGCGTAGCCGAGGCCCCTGAGCTTGCCGCGGCGCAGGGACTGCTCGCGCCGGTCCTTGAAGCCCGCGACATCGGCGAGCTTCAGCACCGCACCCAGCGTCGCCTCGTAGTTGCCGGTGTCGTAGCACAGCGCCACCGGCGTCTGGTACGGAAACTCGGTGATGAAGTTGCGCCGCCGCAGCTCGATCGGATCGAGCTTGATCTCGCGCGCCGCCGTTTCAACGAGCCGCTCGACCACGTAGGTGGCTTCGGGGCGGCCGGCGCCGCGATAGGCATCGACCGGCACCGTGTTGGTGAACACCGCCGTCACCTCGCAGTAGATCGCCGGCGTCTTGTACTGGCCGGCGAGCAGCGTGGCGTAGAGGATCGTCGGGATGCACGAGGCGAACGTGGAGAGGTACGCGCCCAGGTTCGCCGTGGTGCGCACGCGCATCGCGAGGAACTTGCCGTCCTTGTCCAGCGCCAATTCCGCATGCGTGACATGATCGCGGCCGTGCGCGTCGGACAAGAACGCCTCGCTGCGATCCGCGGCCCACTTGATCGGCCGGTTCACTTTCTTCGAAGCCCAGACCAGCGCGGTCTCTTCGCCGTACAGGTAGATCTTGGAGCCGAAGCCGCCGCCGACGTCGGGCGCGATCACGCGCACCTTCGTTTCAGGCAGGCCCAGCACGAACGCCGTCATCAGCAGCCGTTCGACATGGGGATTCTGGCTGGCAACGTACAGCGTGTAGGAATCGTCCGAGCGGTTGTACGACGCCACCGCCGCGCGCGGCTCGATGGCGTTGGGGATGAGGCGATTGTTCACGATGTCGAGCTTGGTGACGTGCGCCGCCTTGGCGAAGGCCGCATCGACGGCGGCCTTGTCGCCCAGCGCCCACGTGTAGCATTTGTTGCCTGGGGCCTGCTCGTGGATCTGGGGCGCGCCTTGCTTGAGCGCATCGACGCAGTTCACGACGGCGGGAAGTACCTCGTAGTCGATGTCGATCAAC
>DASWER010000605.1:0-1813 GCA_036394655.1 Burkholderiales bacterium | reverse complement strand
GGTCGGGCCAGTCGGGGTTGGCGGGGTTGTGCCGGAGGTGGCGCTTCCAGAGCGCCACCGCGATCTCGGCCATGCCCATCGGCATGCCGGGGTGTCCCGACTTCGCCGCTTCCACCGCGTCCATCGCCAGCGCGCGAATGGAGTTGGCTAGGTCGGCGTCGGTGGCCTTGGCCGTTACGGGGGAGTCCATCGGAGGCCGCAAATTATACTCAGCGCATGCAGCTCCTCCCCTTCTCCAGCCCGGCGGACTATGAGCCTGGCGTCGCCTGCGATGCGCCGACCGAAGCGCATTGGTTCGTGTTCCGCGGCGACGAGCTGCTGGTCGAAATGGGGCCGACGGTGGCGCCGAGCGACGACCTGCGGGTCAAGGCAAGGCCCGCCTGGGCGAAACTGCCGTTGCAGAAAAACCACAACTGGCTGAGCTCTGGCGCCGCCAGAACCCTATATCTAGGGCGGCTGGCCGGCATGCAGTGCTGGGCCGCCGAGCTTCCCGGGGGCGCCGAGGCGCCGGCGGGAATGGCGTGGGCGGGGTTGCGCTCGCTCTTCACCGTGCTCGATGACGCGCAGTTCGCGCTCGCCGGCCGCGCGCTGCAGCTCATCGCCTGGGATCGCACGCATCAGTACTGCGGGCGCTGCGGCACGCCTACCGTAGCCAAGGCGGACGAGCGCGTGCGGGTGTGCCCCGCCTGCAAGCTCTCCGCCTACCCTCGCGTCGCGCCGGCGATCATGGCCCTCGTTCATAGGGAAAAACAGCTGCTGCTGGCGAGGAGCCCGCACTTTCCGCCCGGCATGTACAGCGCGCTCGCAGGCTTCGTCGAGCCCGGCGAGTCGCTCGAGCAGTGCCTCGCGCGCGAGGTGCACGAGGAAGTCGGCGTGCGCGTAAACAACATCCGCTACTTCGCGAGCCAGCCGTGGCCGTTCCCGCACTCGCTGATGATCGCGTTCGTTTGCGATTGGGTGAGCGGCGAAGTGAAGCCGCAGGAAACGGAAATCGAGGAAGCAAAGTGGTTCGAAGTATTGCAATTGCCGAAACTTCCGAGCAAAATCTCGATCGCTCGCAGACTCATCGATGCGGTTTGTCAAGAGTTGGTCGGATAGTCGAACGAGCAAATTTGAGTACTTAGGAGGTTTTGCACGAATTGAGCGCGATTGAAGATCGCTGTGTGCGCCGCAAGGCGCGGATGGAAGGCGAGGCTGCTACCGCGGGCTTCGCCTTCGCATTTTGGAGGGTGACGAAATGAACGGTCTGCATCTCATCGGTGACCTCACCGGCTGCCGCTGCGATCCGCAGCTCCTTCTGGACGGCGAGCGCTTCCGCTCAAAGTGCGTCGAGATGGTCGAGGCCGCGGGTCTCACAGCTGTCGGCGTTTCCTTTCACCAGTTCGACGGCTTCGGCTTCACCGGTTGCGTCGTGCTGGCCGAGTCGCACCTCGCGATCCATACCTGGCCCGAGCGCCAGGGGCTGACGCTCGACGTCTACGTCTGCAACTACAGCGCCGACAACTCGGCCAAGGCGCGGGGCCTGTTCGACACCATCGTCGCCTACTTCCAGCCGGCCGAGGTGGCGCGCCAGGAGATCGACCGCGGCGAGCACCTGCTGATGGAGCCGCTCAGCGCCTCGACCGGCTTCTACATCAAGGCGGCCAAGCAGATCGGCGAGTGGCAGACCAAGTTCCAGAAGATGCAGATCTACGACACGCCGCACTACGGCAAGCTGTTCCGCCTCGACGGCTTCAACATGACCTCCGAGAAGGAAGAGTTCGTCTACCACGAGAACCTGATCCATCCCGCGCTGACCGCGCATGCCGCGCCG
>DASWER010000604.1:0-3501 GCA_036394655.1 Burkholderiales bacterium | reverse complement strand
TTCGTGGTCGGCGGCCGCAACTTCGGCACCGGCTCCTCGCGTGAGCAGGCGCCCGAGGCGCTCAAGCATCTCGGCGTCTCGGCGCTCATAGCGGAGTCATTCGCCGGCCTGTTCTATCGCAACGCCATCAATCTCGGCTTGCCGGCGCTGGTCTGCGCGCAGGCGAAGCGCATCCGGCCGGGCGATGAGCTGCGCATCGATTTCGCATCCGGCAAGATCTCGGATCTGACGAGTGGCGCAACGCTGTCCGCGGAACCGCTCCCCGCCTTCCTGATGCAGATCGTGAACGACGGCGGCCTGCTGCCGCACCTGGAGAAACGCCTACGTACGACCTCCTGATCAAGAACGTGCGCGTGGTGCGGCCTGGCGAGAGCGCGCCGGTGGCGGCGGATATCGCGGTCACCGGTGAGAAATTCGCCAAGATCGCCCCGAACCTGCCGGCGGAGGCGAAGACGCTCTACGACGGCAAAGGCCGGCTCGCATTTCCCGGCGTCGTCGACGCGCACATGCACACCGGGATCTACGCGCCGCTCGAGGAAGATGCAGTGAGCGAGAGCCGCGCCGCGGCGCAAGGCGGCGTGACCTCGAGCCTCAACTACTTTCGCACCGGGCAGTACTACCTGAACAAGGGCGGGCCGTACCGCGATTTCTTCCCGGAGGTGCTGCGCCTCTCGCAGGGCCGCTTCCACGTCGACTACGGCTATCACCTGGCGCCGATGGACGCGACGCACATCCGCGAGATCCCGGATCTCGTCGAGCGCCACGGCGTCACCTCGTTCAAGATCTTCATGTTCTATGGCTCGCACGGCTTGCATGGCCGCTCCGACAGCCAGCGCGACTTCCTGATGATCGGACCCGACGAGCGCTACGACTTTGCGCACTTCGAGTTCGTGATGCGCGGCGTGCAGGCAGCGCGCGAACGCTTCGGCGACAAGGCCGGCACCATCAGCCTGTCGCTGCACTGCGAGACGGCGGAGATCATGACCGCGTACACCAAGATGGTGGAGACCGAGGGCCGGCTGCAGGGCCTCGCCGCCTACCACGCGGCGCGGCCGCCGCATTCCGAAGGACTGGCGGTATTTATCGCCTCCTATCTCGCGAACGAGGCTGCGCTGCCGAACATCAACCTGCTGCACCTCTCCTCGCGCAAGGCGCTGCAGGCCGCGCTGCAGATGGCCGAAGTGTTTCCGCACATCGACTTCCGGCGCGAAGTCACCATCGGCCATCTCGTGCTGGACGTGACTTCCCACGCTGGCGCGCTGGCGAAGGTCAATCCGCCGATCCGGCCGCGCGAGGATGTCGAGTACCTATGGGAGCAGCTGCTGGCGGGCAAGATCCACTGGGTGGTGAGCGACCACGCCTGCTGCCGTCACGAGACCAAGGCGGCGAAGAACGCGTTCGGCAATATCTGGCTCGCCAAATCCGGCTTCGGCGGCACCGAGTACCTGCTGCCGAGCCTGGTATCCGAAGGCGCGAAGCGCGGACTCTCCTACAACCACGTAGCCGAGCTCACCAGCCGCAATCCGGCGCGGCGCTTCGGGCTCAACAACAAAGGCGATATCGCCGAAGGGCTGGATGCCGACGTCGTGCTGGTGGATCCGAAGGAGACCTGGACCATCCGTGCCGGCGATTCCGAGTCGACGCAGGGCTACACGCCATTCGAGGGCATCGAGCTTACCGCGCGGGTGAAGTCCACATTTCTCAGAGGACAACTGGTGTGCGAGAACGGCAACATCGTCGGCCAGCCGCGCGGTAGGTATCTGCACAGGCCGACCGCATGATGGACGTGCGCGACGGGCTGGTCGGCGCGATCGGCAACACGCCACTCATCCGCCTGCGGCGCGCTTCGGAGCTCACCGGCTGCGAGATCCTCGGCAAGGCCGAATTCCTGAATCCAGGAGGCTCGGTGAAGGATCGCGCCGGGCTCTACATCATCCTCGATGCGGAGAAGCGCGGACTGCTCAAGCGCGGTGGGCTGATCGTCGAAGGCACCGCCGGCAATACCGGCATCGGCCTCGCGCTCGTCGGCAATGCGCGTGGCTATCGCACGCTGATCGTGATCCCCGATACGCAGAGCCAGGAGAAGAAGGACATGCTGCGCCTTTGCGGCGCCGAGCTGCGCGAGGTTCCCGCGGTGCCGTACAAGGATCCAAACAACTACGTGCACGTCTCGGAGCGCCTGGCGAAGGAGCTCGGTGCGTTCTGGGCGAACCAGTGGGACAACACGGCCAACGCCGACGGCCACTACCAGAGCACCGGCCCGGAAATCTGGCGCCAGACCGGCGGCAAAGTGGACGGCTTCACCTGCGCCATCGGCACGGGAGGGACGCTCGCCGGCGTGAGCCGCTACCTGAAAGAAAAAAACAAAGACATCCGCATCGCCGCCGCCGATCCAGTGGGCGCCGCGATGTACAGCTGGTTCAAGCGCGGCGAGCTGAAGTCCGAAGGCTCATCGATCACCGAGGGCATCGGCCAGGGGCGCGTCACCAGGAACGTCGCGCAGGCGGTCGTCGACGACGCCTACCAGATCCCCGATGCCGAGGCGCTGCCGATCATCTTTGACCTGGTGAGAAACGAAGGGCTGATCCTCGGCGGCTCGAGCGGCATCAACATCGCCGGCGCGATTCGCCTCGCGCGCGATCTCGGCCCCGGCCACACGGTGGTGACGATCCTCGCCGACTCCGGCACACGCTACCAGTCGAAGCTCTTCAATCGCGCCTTCCTCGAGCAGAAGGGCCTGCCAGTCCCAGACTGGCTTTAGTTGGCACCCTCGACGATCACCATGTTGAACTCGGCAGCGCCGGCGCGATGCTTGCGCGCTTCCTGGTACTCGGGGGAGTTGTAGAACTTCTTCGCCGCTTCAGCGTCGGGAAACTCGCTGACCACGATGCGTTGGAACGGGATGTCGCCCTCGAGCGCGGTCTTCTTGCCGCCGCGCACCAGGAACCTGCTGCCGTGCTTCGCGTTGGCAGCGCCGGCCCGTTTCGCGTATTCCTGGTATTTCTCGGGGTTGGTGATGTTGACCAGCGCGATGATATAAGCCGGCATCGACTCCTCCTCTTGATTGGAACGCCAATGGACCTGCGCCTGAAGGGTAAGGCAGTCTTGATCACCGGTGGCTCTAAAGGCATCGGCCTCGCCTGCGCCAAGGCCTTCGCCGCCGAAGGCTGCCGCGTGCATCTCGCCGGAAGGGACAAGGATCGCCTGGCGCAGGCCGCCAAGGCCCTGGGTGGCGATGTCAAAACGCATTCGGTGGATCTGCGCGACGGCGCCGCGCTGCGAAGCCTCGCCAGGGACTGCGGCGACCTCGACATCCTGGTGAACAACGCCGGCGATATTCCCGGCGGCACGATCGAGACCGTGGACGAGGCCAAGTGGCGCCATGCCTGGGAGCTCAAGGTGTTCGGCTTCATCAACCTGACCCGCGAGATCTATCCGCGGATGAAGGCGAAGAAGAGCGGCGTGATCGTCAACGTGATCGGCATGGCGGGCGAGAGCCAT
>DASWER010000603.1:0-2238 GCA_036394655.1 Burkholderiales bacterium | reverse complement strand
GCCTGCGACGTGCCGCGCACCCGGGCGCACGAGATCATGGACGAGCTCGACAGCCGCATCAAGAAGTCCGACCCGCGCGTGAAGCGCGTGTTCATCGAATCGCAGAATAGCTGCGCGTAGAATGGCGGTGTGCGATATCTCATCGTCTGCCTGGTGCTCGCCGGCTGCGCCGGCCTGAGCGAGAACGAATGCCGCAGCGCCAACTGGTACGAGGTCGGCGACCGCGACGGCCTGTACGGCAATCCGCCGCGCATCGACACCTATGCCTACCAGTGCGAGCGCCATAACGCGCAGGCTTCGCGCGAGCAGTACCTCGAAGGCTGGTGGATGGGCAATGCCACCTACCGCGACCGCACCGCCGGCTCCGAAAGCAACTAGAAGGAAACGATCGCTTTGATGGTCCAGCGATCGGCGGCGCCGCTGAAGCCGCGGCCGATGCCGAAGTTGAGCCCGGGCGATCCTTCGGTGTCGGCGACCAGGTACAGCGTGTGCGCCTGCTCGGCGCGCGGCGCGAAGCGCGACGGGCGGCCGAGCTCGGCGTAGTACTCGATGCCCAGCGCGCGGCGCTCACCCACGCTGCGCGCCAGCTTGAAGGCCGGCGCGAAAAACGCGACGCCCTTTTGTTCGCCGGCGAGGTCGAAGGCGAGGATCGGATTGAACGAGACGAGCCAGGCGTCGTTGCGGTAGCCGAGGATCGGGCGCAGCTCGGCCGTGCGCCGCGCCTCTTCGAAGCGCCGCTCGACGAACGAGAGCTCGCCGTTGACGCCGAGGAAGTAGCCCGCCGCGCCTTCGGCTGGACGCAGCGGCATCCACTTCAGCCGAAAGCGCGGCCCGGCGAAATAGAGCGTGCCCTCGGCGCCGCGCACGAACGGCAGGTAGAGCCCGCCGTCCCAGTCGCGGGCGATGCCGTACGAGATCTCAGGCGTCAGCCGCAGCCCGTGGTGCGGTGCCAGCTCGCCGGGATAGTCCGGCCGTGAGCGCCCGTTCGGCGTCGTGTTGACGTGCAGCTCGATGCCGCGGGCTCCCACGGCTTCCACATCGTCCGTGTAGACCTGGATTTCGTCGGGCAGAACGGCGTACGCATTGGCGGCGGCCAGCGCCAACGCCGCCACGGAGCTACGCTTGATCGAGCTCAAATGCCTTGTGCAGCACGCGCACGGCGAGCTCGGTGTACTTCTCCTCGATCACCACGGTGATCTTGATCTCGGAAGTCGAGATCATCTGGATGTTGATGCCCTCCTCGGAGAGCGTGCGGAACATCTGCGCCGCGATGCCGGCGTGCGAGCGCATGCCCATGCCGACGATCGACACCTTGGCGATGCGCTCGTCGCCGCTGATCTCGCGGCACTTGATGTGCGGCTGCACCTGGGTTTTGAGGATCTTCACCGCCTTGGCGTAATCGTTGCGATGGACCGTGAAGGTCATGTCGGTCATGCCGTCGTGGCCGACGTTCTGCACGATGACGTCGACGTCGATGTGCGCATCGGCGATCGGCCCGAGGATGGCGTAGGCGATGCCGGGACGGTCGGGCACGTCGTGCACGGTGATCTTCGCCTCGTCGCGGTTGAAGGCGACACCGGAGATGACTGCCTTTTCCATGGCCATGTGGGGATCGTCCTCGAAAGTGATCAGCGTGCCGGCCTGCGCTTCCTCGACCACCGCGATCGCCGGATCGGTGAGGCTCGAGAGCACGCGCGTCGGCACCCGGTACTTGCCGGCAAACTCGACCGAGCGGATCTGCAGCACTTTCGACCCGGCGCCCGCCATCTCGAGCATCTCCTCGAAGGTGATGGTGCGCAGGCGCCGCGCCTCGGGAACAATGCGCGGGTCGGTAGTGTAGACGCCGTCGACGTCGGTGAAGATATGGCACTCGTCGGCCTTGAGCGCCGCCGCGAGCGCCACCGCGGAAGTGTCGGAGCCGCCGCGGCCGAGCGTGGTGATGTTGCCGGCTTCATCCACGCCCTGGAATCCCGCCACCACCACCACGCGACCCTCGCGCAGATCCTGCCGGATCTTGGCTTCGTCGATGGAGGTGATGCGCGCCTTGTTGTGCGCCGAGTCGGTGACGATCCTCACCTGCCAGCCGCTGTAGCTGCGTGCCTTGACGCCGAGCTCGAGCAGCGCCATCGCCAGCAGGCCGATGGTCACCTGCTCGCCGGTGGCGGCGACCACGTCGAGCTCGCGCGGATCGGGGTGCGCCTGGATTTCCTTGGCGAGCGCGATCAGGCGATTGGTCTC
>DASWER010000602.1:0-1504 GCA_036394655.1 Burkholderiales bacterium | reverse complement strand
TGCTGGGCGAGGAAGGCGAGCGCCGCGCCCTCGGCGTCGGCCTCGGTGAGCCGCGAGGCGCGCACGCGCTCGATCAGGCCGGTCTTCTTGTGCGTGCTCTTGTTCCATGAATCCATCGCCTCGAGCACCTCGTCGGCCTGGTGGATGACGAGGTCCGGGCCCTGAGCGAGGATGGCGAGCTGCGGATCGGTCACCAGCATCGCGATCTCGATGATGCGATCGGAGTCCGGCTGCAGTCCGGTCATCTCCATGTCGATCCAGATCAGGTTGTTGGGGTCGCCAGCCATGCTTTATTCTACTTGGGCGTGCCGAACCTCCTGACCTGGCTGTTCCTCGTGGTGCTGCTCGCCGCCACCGCCACACGGCTGTGGCTCGCGCAGCGTCAGATCCGTCACGTGCGCGCGCATCGCGACGCGGTGCCGGCCGGCTTCGCCGACACCATCCCGCTCGCGGCGCATCAGAAAGCCGCGGACTACACCGCGGCGAAGACGCGCTTCGGTGCGGTCGACACGCTGATCGACGCGGCATTGACGCTGGCGTTCACCCTCGGCGGCGGGCTCGAGCTGCTGTCGCGCGCGTGGGCGCATGCCTTCGAGCCCGGGTCACTCGCGCAAGGCACGGCGCTGCTGCTCAGCGTGTTCCTGGTGCAGGCGATCGTCTCGCTGCCGCTCGCGCTCTACCGCACCTTCGTCATCGAGAGCCGCTTCGGCTTCAACCGCATGACGCTGCGTCTGTTCTTCGTCGATCTCGCCAAGCAGGCGCTGCTCGCGCTCGCGCTCGGTGTGCCGCTGCTGCTCGCGGTGCTCTGGCTGATGGGGCGCATGGGCGAGCACTGGTGGCTCTATGTCTGGCTGGTCCTGACGGCCTTTGGCCTGGCGATGCAGCTCGCCTTTCCGGCGCTGATCCTGCCGCTGTTCAACAAGTTCACGCCGATCACCGAGGGCGAGCTCGCGGCCCGGGTGGCGGCGCTGCTCGAGCGCTGCGGCTTCAAGTCGCGCGGCCTCTACAAGATGGACGGCTCCAAGCGCTCGAGCCACGGCAACGCGTTTTTCGCCGGCATCGGCGCCGCCAAGCGGATCGTGCTGTTCGACACGCTGATCGAGCGCCTGGCTCCGTCGGAGGTGGAAGCGGTGCTGGCGCACGAGCTCGGCCATTACAAGCTGCACCACGTCGTCAAGATGATCGTGCTCAGCGCCGCGCTCAGCTTCGCCGGGCTGTGGATCCTCGGGCAGCTCATCGAGCGGCCGTGGTTTTACTCCGGCCTGGGCGTCGACACGCCCAGCACGGCGGCGGCGCTCGCGCTGTTCATGCTGGTGACCTCGGAATTCACCTTCTTCCTGCAGCCGCTGATGGCGCGCTATTCGCGCAAGCGCGAATTCGAGGCCGACGCCTACGCCAAGGGGTACGCCGAACCGAGCCAGCTGGCGCGCGCGCTGGTCAAGCTTTACAAGGACAACGCCGCCACCCTGACACCCGATCCGCTGCACTCGGCGTTCTATGATTC
>DASWER010000601.1:0-2557 GCA_036394655.1 Burkholderiales bacterium | reverse complement strand
GGCGACGCCGAGCTGCCCGGCGAGATGGTCGTAGCAGCAGCGCGCGAAGCGCAGCGGACGCACTGCCGCCGGCAGCGCTCGCTCGGGCTGCGAGCGCATGCCGAGCTCGCACAGCGCCTCGACCGCATGCGCCACCTCGGCACCCGCGATGCGGAAGTACTTGCAGCGGCCGTCGGCATGCCAGGCGAGCAGATTGGCGTCGACCAGCTTCCTCAGATGCGCGCTCGCCGTCTGCGGCGTGACCCCGGCATCGAGCGCGAGCTTCTTCGCCTCGCGCGCGCGGCCGTCCATCAGCGCGAGCACGATCGCCGCCCGGGTCGGGTCGGCGAGCAAAGCGGCGGCGGGGGATGTGATGCGCTGATGCATCGCGCGATTGTCCGGTCGATGGCGCGCGCAGTCCATGGACAATTGTTCGGCGGCCAGCGAAGCGTCTTAACATCGCGCGCTGATGAGAGCCTGGTTCAGCTTTCTCTGGATGTCGCCGGCCGAGCTGCGCGTGCCGCTGGGCACCGCGCTCGCTGCCGCGGCGCTGCTCCTGGTGATGCTGTTCGCATGGGATCTGCCACGCTGGGGGCTGCTCGCGCCGGGCGCGGCGTTCCTCGGCGCGATCTTCTGGGGATGGACGCGCTGCTACCTTCGGCTGCAGGCGCTGGAAGACGTGCCGCTCTCGAAAATCGCCAGCGCCGCGCAGGGCTACACGCGGCTCGAGGGCCACGCCGCGGCGTTTCCGGGCAAGCCGCTGCTCGCGCCCGTGAAGAGCGTGCCGTGCTGCTGGTACAGCTACCGCGCGCTGACCTACGACGGGCGCGGCGAGGTTACCTCCAGCGAAGAGGAAACCACCGACTGGTCGTTCATGATGACCGACGGCAGCGCCGAGTGCGTGGTCGACCCGACCGGCGCGCGCATCGTGCCGGTGCGCGTCAACCGCTTCCGCGACAAGGACCAGTCGTGGACCGAGCACGTCATCCTGCCGGGGGATGCGCTGTGCGTGATCGGCGACTTCACCACCAGCACCGGGGACGTGAATCAGCTCGAGATCAACTACCGCGTCGGCCAGCTGATCGCGGAGTGGAAGAAGGACATGCCGTGGCTCTTGCGCCGCTTTCCGCCCGCTCGCGGTGGCGCCTTCAGCGATGCCGAGTGGGACGCGGTGCGCGCCCAGGCGCGGCGCGAGGTGTACGCCGATCTCGCAAGCGATCCGCCGCGGCCGCAGCACCGCATCCAGCAGCCCCCCGACGAGCGGCCGTTCCTGATCAGCGCCGAGAGCCAGCCGCAGCTGGTGCGCGATTTCACCATCTGGTCGTGGCTGCACGCGCTCGGCTTCATCGGCGGCGTCGCCTGCCTCGCGGCGCTCTACCTGCGCTACTTCTAAAAGGAGCCGAAATCCAGCAGGCGCGCCTCGCGGAAGCCGAACAGGCGCGCGACCAGCGTCTCGGGAAACTGCTCGATGCGGATATTGTTCACATTCACCGTCTCGTTGTAGAACTCGCGCCGGTCGGCGATCGCGTCCTCCAGGCCGGTGATGCGCGCCTGTAGCTGCAGGAAGTTCTGGTTCGCCTTGAGCTCCGGATAGCGTTCCGCCACGGCGAAGACGCGCGCCACGCCGGTGCGCAGCGCCGCCTCGGCGGGCCCGAGCGCCGCGATGTCGCGCGCCTCGCGCGCCTGCGCCACGCGGCCGCGCGCCTCGGTGACGCGCACCAGCGTGTCGTGCTCGAAGTCGCGGTACGCGCGGCACACCTCGACCAGGCGCGGCAGCTCGTCGTGGCGCTGCTTGAGCAGCACGTCGATGTTCGCCCAGGCGCGCGCCACGTTGTTCTTCACCGTGACCAGGCCGTTGTAGACCATCACCGCGTGCACCACGATCACGAGCGCGATCGCCGCGAGCACCACCAGCACGATTTGCGTGACTGCCATATCCCCCGCCAGCGGTAAAATGCGGCATGCCGCTCTACGACTACGCGCCGACCTCGGGCCATTGCGAGCGCTGTCGTGGCCGCTTCGAGGTGCAGCAGCGTATCGCGGACGCGAAGCTCACGCACTGCCCGACCTGCAACCAGCCCTGCGAGCGCCTGATCAGTCCGGCCAAGATCACCGGCAAGTACTCCACTTCCGACAGCCGTGTGAAGGAGCTTGGCATGACCAAGTACAAGAAGGCCGGCGACGGTGTCTACGAGAAGACCGCCGGCTCGGGCCCGAAAGTTATCCGCCGGAAGTAAAGATGCCTTCGGGCAGCAGGGCGCTCACCGTCACGTTCGGCACGTCGACCACGTTGCTCACCCTGAGATCCACCGCGACGCTGCACAGCACGTAAGCCTGCTCGCGCGACCAGCCGCGCTCCTGCAATAACTTGATCATCTCGATCACCGCATTGCGCGCGGCGAGCGTGAGGTCGCAGTTCTCGTTCCGGCCCTCGGGGGTGATCGGCATGCCCATCGTCGCGATGAAGTTGCGCGGCACGGCGTGCTCCGCCGGGGCGAACAGGCCCGGATGCGCGAAGCGCGGCCAGACGATGCCATGGCGCGCCGCCTCGCCATGATGGATGCGGAAGCGCACCACC
>DASWER010000600.1:0-6282 GCA_036394655.1 Burkholderiales bacterium | reverse complement strand
GGATCGATGTCGGCGTCGACGCCGACCGCGCGGCCGATCGCCAGCACCTCGCGCATGATGTTGACCATGAAGGCCTTCACCTGCGGGTCCTGGATCAGGCGATCGGCCATCGACATGGTGAGCGCCGAGACCGGGTTGAAGCTCACGTTGCCGAGGAGCTTGACCCAGAATTCCTTCTCGATCGCATCCGTCACGATGACCTCGAACCCGGCTCCAGTGAGTGCATCGGTGATGCGCTTGGTGCGCGCGGTGTTCCTTCCGCCCGGCTCGCCGACGATCAGCTTGCGGCCCATGTTGTGGCTGATGAGCCCCGGCTCTGGCGTCGAGGCGGCGAGATGGATTACGCAGCCGACGATGCGCTCGGTCGGCATCGCGCGCGCGAGCTTGCCGCCGGGGTCCAGGCTCTCCAGTCTTTCTTTGCCGCCGCCGAAGAGCAGGCGGTCGAAGAACCACCATGGCACGCCGTTCATGGCTGTGACGATCGAGGTTTCTGCGCCAAGCAGCGGTGTAATGGTTTGCGCGACATCGCCAAGGCTCTGCGCCTTCACGGTAACCAGCACGTAATCCTGCGGTCCGAGCTCGCGCGGATCGCTCTCCGCGCGCACGGCAAAGGTTTCGACCGCACCATTGCTGCGCACGCGCAGGCCCGAGCGCCGGATCGCCTCGAGCTGGGCGCCACGCGCGACGAGCGAAACCTCGTGCCCGGCGCGCGCCAGCCAGCCGCCCATCACGCCGCCCACCGCACCGGCGCCATAAATGCAGAGCTTCATGCGCTTATTTTGAGCGAAAATTGCGAGACTCTATCGGAGCGTGCGATGTTCTCATTCATGAAGAAAATGACCAACCTGCTTCCCGCGAGCAGCACGCTGCCCGGCCGCAGCGCGGCGATCGATGTGCCGGACAAGCATTTCATCAGCGGCCATCCGCTCAAGGCACCGTTCCCCGCGGGTTTGCAGCAGGCGGTGTTCGGCCTGGGCTGCTTCTGGGGCGCGGAGCGCATCTTCTGGCAGCGGCCGGGCGTCTACTCGACCGCTGTCGGCTACGCCGGCGGCCAGACGAAAAACCCGACCTACGAAGAAGTGTGCAGCGGGATGACCAATCACGCCGAAGTTGTGCTGGTCGTGTTCGATCCAAAGGTGATCAACTACGACGAGCTGCTCAAGGTCTTCTGGGAAGGCCACGACCCGACGCAGGGCATGCGCCAGGGCAACGATGCCGGCACGCAATACCGCTCGACCATCTATGCCTACGGCGATGAGCAGCTCAAGGCGGCGCAACGATCCAAGGAAGCGTTCCAGCAGGCGCTCAACAAGAAAGGCTTTGGCGCCATCACCACCGAAATCCGCGCGGCGCCGGAGTTCTACTACGCCGAGGACTATCACCAGCAATACCTCGGCAAGAACCCGGCGGGCTACTGCGGCCTCGGTGGTACGGGCGTCTCCTGTCCCGTCGGAGTGGTGACCAGCGCGTAGGGTGGCTGTAATGCGGCGCTTGGACAAATGGCTCTGGGCGGCGCGCTTCTTCAAGACGCGCAGCCTCGCGCAGCAGGCGGTGGCGGGCGGACGCGTGCAGCTCAATGGAGAGAGAACGAAGCCCGCGCACGAGGTGAAGGCGGGCGACATGGTGGTGGTGCGCGTCGGCGACTGGCGCTGGGAAGTGAAAGTCATAGCGCTGTCCGACAAGCGCGGGCCGGCGGAAGAGGCGCGGAAGCTCTACGACGAAACGGAAGCGAGCCGCGCCGAGCGCGAGCGCCGCGGTGATTTGCGCCGCTGGGGCGCGGAGCCCGCGGCGACGCTAAAAGGCCGGCCGACGAAGCGCGACCGGCGCCGGCTCGAGGACCTGACTTCGCCGCCCGAGGACAGCTAGCGGCGAGGATTCGCGGCCGATGAGACGCGGCAGCAGGTTCGGGCAGGGCACGTTGTCCCGGCGCAGCAGCTCCAGGTGGCCGTACGAAAATGGCGAGAAGTGCGCGAGGTCGCAAAGGTGGCTGACGATGCGCGCGAGCCAGGCCGGCACCGAGACAGGCATGGCCGCTTTCGCGCTGCGCCGCGCGCGCAGGGCAGCGAGGTATTCGACCATCGTAGGCGCGGCGCTACCGCCGAGCTCGACTTCGCGCCATGCCGCGCTCGCGGGTGTCTCGCAGAGGATCGCGATAGCTTCGCCGAGGTCAGCCACGTCGAGCACTGCGATGCGTCCACGCGCGTTGGCGGGAACGAAATGCACCGGCCAGCGTGCGAACCACCGCAGCCAACGCGCGCCGAAGCCCCCTTCGCCTTCCAGAAGCGAGGGGCGCACGATGGAGTAGGGCGCGCCGCTCGCGGCGACAGCGCGTTCGCCGGCGAGCTTGGAGCGCAGGAAACCGCTGCGCGCGCTGTTCGAGAGGCCCAGTGCCGAGATGTGGATCAGGCGGCGCCTGCCAAGCGCGCAGGCACTGGCGAGGGCGCCGGCAGCTCGATGGTGTACCCGGTCGTAGGTCTCGGCGCCGCGCTCGCGCAGGATGCCCACCGCGTTGACCACCACGTCGCAGCCCGCCAGCAGCACATGCCAGTCGCCGCGCGCCCCCAGGTGCTCGAAGTGCGCCTCGCGCAGCTCGCAGCCGCGCAATCGCGGGGCAAGGCGGCGCTCAGCGCGCGCCGGGCGGCGCGTGCCGATGCACACCTCGTGGCCGCGCGCGGCCAGCGCCGCCGCCACATGCCGGCCGATGAATCCCGTGCCGCCCAGCACCAGTACCCTCATCGCCTGCCTCCGTTCTGTTATTTCTGTCTTGACAGAAATGTATGGCAGGATTAGCCTGCAGTCAATGGCCGCCGTGCACAAACTCTCCGATCCCCTGAGCGAGGCGCTCGGCGCGCCCGGGCGGCGCTTCGTGCTGCACTGGGGCGAGATGGGCTGGCGCTGGGGCGTGAACCGCACCGTGTCGCAGCTGCACGCGCTGCTGTTTCTCATGGGCCGGCCGATGCATGCCGAGGAGATCGCCGAGCTCTTGCAGGTGGCGCGCTCCAACGTCAGCAACAGCCTGCGCGAGCTCGAGAACTGGAACCTGGTGCGCGTGGTGCACCTGGTTGGCGACCGGCGCGATCACTACGAAACGGCGCAGGACCCCTGGGAGCTGCTGCGCATCATCGTGCGCGAGCGCAAGGCGCGCGAGTTCGATCCCACCCTGGCGGTGCTGCGCGACTGCGTTACCGATACGCAGTTCTCGCGCCTGGACCCCGCAGCGCAGAAGCGCGTGCGCGAGATGCTCGCGCTGATGGAATCGCTTTCGGGCTGGACCGACGAGATGCTCGGTCTCGATACGGCGACGCTTGCCCGTCTGATGAAGGTCGGCTCGAGAATCCAGGCGCTCCTCGGACGCGGCGCGAAGGCGCGCTCATGAACCGGCCGCCGCGCTATCCGCTCACCGTGTTCTACGACGCGTCGTGCCCGATGTGCGCGAGCGAGATGCACGCGCTTCGCGATCTCGACCGCGAGGGACGCCTGGAGCTGGTCGACTGCTCTGCGGCGCAGTTCAGCGATGAAGGCCTGCGTGCCGAAGGCATCACGAAGGATAAGCTGATGGCGCTCATTCATGCGCGCGACGCGCACGGCCGCTGGCTGGTCGGCATCGACTGCTTCGAGGCGGTGTACCGCGCGGTCGGGCTGGAAGGCGCCGCCCGGATCTGGGGTGACCGGCAGCTGCGGCCGCTACTCAAGCGCGCGTATCCCTGGATAGCGCGTAACCGCCAGACGCTTTCCCGCTTAGGCGTGAATCGGCTGGTGCGCTGGCTGCTTCCGAAAGTTGCTCGCCACGCCCAGCATTGCGACGGCTACTGCCCCTAGTTGAAAGCCTGCCAATCGCTGAGGCGAATGCGTCTCACGACGACGAACGCTGAGGGTTCCATGACGGCGATCTCGCCCTCGGCGAGATAGGGCGGGCCGAATACCGCATAGAACGGATTGCCGTGGCTCGAGATCACGGCGTTCTGGCCCGCGGGCGGCTTCTTTGCCAGGAGTTGGCGCAGCGGGTCGTAGCGCGTCGGGTCGTTGGTATTCGCCGGGCCGCCGCGCGCCTCGTTGGTGCGCTGCGCGCGGCCGAAGGCAAGGCGCGCGGTTTCCATCGTGCGGCAGAAGGGACTCGCGTGCACCGGCCCGATCGGGATGCCGAGGCGCTTGAGGTGCGCGCCGAGGGCGCGCGCTTCGCCGCGGCCTTTGTCCGTGAGGTTGCGCTGGTGGGCGCAGTCCTCGAAGCTCGTCATGCGCTCGTCGTTCTGGCTGAAGTCGGTCGAGGCATGGCGCAGGTAGAGCACGTAGCCGCCCTGGCGCAGCTTCGCCAGCAGTGCGGGGTCAGCCTGCGGCCAGGCGAAGGCGGTGTGGAGCGCAAGGAATGCGGCGAGGGTGACTCTCGTTAGCATTCCCGGTAGCCTAAACGAAATGAGAAAAAAACTGGGAGGCCTGCTTGTCGCCATTGCGGCGGCCGCCGTGTCGGCCTGCGCGACGGCGCAGGAGCGCGAGGTAATCGTGGTGACGGCGACGCGCGCGCCGCAGTCGGCGCTCGACATTCCCGCCTCGGTCGACCGCATCTACGGCGACGAGATCCGCGAAGACCGCGCGCAGGTGAATCTATCCGAGAGCCTGGGGCGCGTGCCGGGCATCGCGGTGCAGAACCGCCAGAACTATGCGCAGGACCTGCAGATCCAGTCGCGCGGCTTCGGCGCGCGCTCGACCTTCGGCGTGCGGGGAATACGACTGATCGCGGACGGCATCCCGGCGACGATGCCCGACGGGCAGGGGCAGGCGGCGACGTTCGCGCTCGGCACCGCAGAGCGCATCGAGGTGCTGCGCGGGCCGTTCTCGGCGCTCTATGGCAATGCGTCGGGCGGCGTCATCGTGGTCGACACGATGGATGGACCCGACACGCCGATGGCGGAAGTCGACCTGCTCGGCGGCAGCTACGGCACCTGGCGCGGCGCGCTCAAGGTCGGCGGGCAGTTTGGCGCCATCAACGCGATCGGCGACCTCTCGCGCTTCCAGACCGACGGCTATCGCGAGCACAGCGCGGCGACGCGCAATCATTTCAACGGCAAGCTGAAATACGGCAATCTCACCGTGGTGGCGAACAGCCTGCGCCAGCCCGACACGCAGGACCCTCTGGGCCTGACGCGCGCGCAGCTCGAGCAGGACCCACGCCAGGCGACGCCGCAGGCAATCCAGTTCAACACCAAGAAGACCATCTCGCAGGACCAGCTCGGCGGCACGTACAAGCAGCGCCTCGGGGAAGGCCGCGCCGAGGCCATGTTCTACCTCGGTCAACGCCAGGTGCAGCAGTTCCTCGCCATTCCGGTCAATCCCACCCAGAACCAGCCGACGCATTCCGGCGGCATTGTCGATCTCGATCGCAGCTATGGCGGCGGCGCACTGCGCTGGTTCACCAACGTGTCGCGCGTAAGGCTGTCGCTCGGCGCCGAGTACGACGCGATGTACGAGCGGCGCAAGGGTTTCATCAACAACAACGGCGTGATTGGCAGCTTGAAACGCGATGAGAACAACACCGTCAACAGCACCGCGCTCTACGCGCAGGCCGAGTGGAAATTCGCCGAGCGCTGGGCGCTGCACGGCGGCGCGCGCCATACCCGCGTCAACTTCTACTCGCGGGACTATTTCATCGTCCCGGGAACCGCGAATCAGGACGACAGCGGCGAGCGCGGCCACCGCGCCACGACGCCGGTCGCGGGTATCGTGTTCCGTGCGACCGAGACGTTGAGCTTCTACGGCAATCTCGGCCGCGGCTTCGAGACCCCGACTTTCGTCGAGATCGCCTACCGCAACGGCGGCAGCGGCCTCAATTTCGGCCTCGACGCGAGCCGCAGCCGGCACGCCGAAGCGGGCGTGAAGACCATTCTGCCGAACTGGGCGCGGCTGAATGCCGCAGTCTTCAATGTGGTGACGTCCAACGAGATCGTGGTCGAGACCAACAGCGGCGGCCGCGCCATCTTCAAGAATGTCGGTCATACCGACCGCAAGGGCCTCGAGCTCGGCGCCGAGACGCTGCTGCCGGGGCGCTTCCAGCTGCGCGCCGCCTATACGCGGCTCGATGCCACGTTCCGCGAAGGCTTTGTCACGTCGATCACTACTACCGCGGCCACGGTCAATGTGCCCGCCGGCGCCACGCTGCCCGGGGTGGCGCGAAATCAGCTCTACGGCGAGCTGCGCTACCGGCAGGAGCCGTTCCACGCCAGCCTCGAGGGACTGCACCGCTCCAGCGTGCCGGTGAACGACCCGAACACCGACTTCGCCGACGGCTAC
>DASWER010000599.1:0-2029 GCA_036394655.1 Burkholderiales bacterium | reverse complement strand
AAGAGCGCGGTGATCTCGGTCTCCTTCTTCTCCATCACCAGCTTGGAGTTGAGGCCCTCGTAGATCTTCTTGAGGTCGGGCGCGTTGCCGGCGAAGAAGTATTCGGCGCGCGTCATGTCGGCGATCACCTTCAATGCGTCTTCATCCAGCCGCACCCGGATCGACCAGCCTTCGCCGGTGAGGATCTGGCCGTCGGGCGTGCCGACGCCGACGGTGAAGATGCGCACGCCGCGCTCGGCGGCAAGCCGCGCGGCGTCGACCGGATCGGGACCGGTGGTGGTCTGGCCATCGGTGAGCAGGATGACGACCGCCGACTTGTACGAGCCCGGCGGTACCGGCCTCAGCTCCGGCTTCGGTGGTGCACCCAGAGGGCGCGAGCTGCCGCCGACGGCGGCCGAGCCCATGCCGGCGCGCAGCTGCGGCGCTTTCACTTCGAAATCCTGCTCGGGAAAGATCGCCTTCAGCGAGACGAGGATGCCGCTGCCCACGGCGGTGGCGTTCTGCAGCTGCAGCTGCTCGATCGCGTTCATCACTTCCTCGCGGCTGCGCGTCGGCGGCTGCACCAGCGCGGCGCTGCCGGCAAAGGCGACCACCCCGATGCGCGTGCTGCTCGGCGTGTCCTTGAGGAAGGCGCGCGCCGCGGCCTGGGCGGCGGCCAGGCGCGTCGGCTTGACGTCGTCGGCGCGCATGCTGCCGGAGACGTCGAGCGCGAGGATCACGGTCTCGTGCTGCGAGGGCAGCGTCACTACCGCCGCCGGTCGCGCCAGCGCGAGCAGCATGACGACGAATCCGGCCAGGAGCAGCGCCGGCGGCACGTGGCGCCGGATGCTCGGGGTCTTTCCCATCGCGGCCTTGACGAGCGCGAGGTTGGAATAGGCGATCGCGTTCTTCTTGCGCCGCAGGATCAGGATATACAGCGCGACCAGAATCGGGACCAGCACCAATCCCCACAGCCCCTCCGGCCAGAGGAAGGTCATGTCAGAACGGCGGCAATCCCGCCGCGCCCGCCGCGGTCTCGATCGGCACGGCGAAGGCGATGCCGGCGAAGCCCGCCTTCTCCGCCGTGCTGAGGATCGCGGTGATGATGCCGATCACTTCGCCCGCCGCGTTGACCAGCGGCCCGCCGGAGCTGCCGGGATTGGCGGCGGCGTCGAACTGGATCAGGTTCTTCAGCATCTGCGTGCCATCGGGCGAGCGGTACTGGCGCTTCAGTCCCGAGATCACGCCGTGCGACACCGACGGCCCGATGCCGAACGGAAAGCCGATCGCGGTGACGTGCTCGCCTTCGGTCAGCTGCTTCGCCGAGCGCAGCGTCGCCGCCGGCAGATCGTCGGGCACCTGGTTCGCCTGCAGCACTGCGAGATCGTTTTCCGGCTGCGTGCTGACGATCGACGCCTCGGACTCGCTGCCGTCCTCGAACTGCACGCGCACGCGGCTCGCGCCCGCCACTACGTGCAGACTGGTGAGGATCACGCCGCGGTTGATGATCACCACGCCGCTGCCGGTGGCGTGGTGCATGTTTTCGTTCATTTCCAGGGCATCGCCGGCAGTGAGACCCGAGGCGCGCACGCGCACGATCGAGCTGCGCACCGCCTGGTAGGCCTTCACCGCCGGCGAGGGCACCGGCTTGGTCTCGAGCGTGCGCGCCACCGCCTGGTCGACGTCGTCCTGCGTGATCTGCTGCGCCGCCGGGGCGAGCGAGCCGTGCAGCGCGACCAGCGCCACCGCGAGCGCGGCGCCGGCGAGGAAGAACATCGGCTTTTCGTGACTCTTGTAGAGATCGCGCCACGTGCGGCGCGCAGGTTTCGCGACCTCCTTTGTCTCGGCTGCGGGTCCCAATACCTGGGGCGCAGGGATTATCCCGGCAGGTTTTCTGGGAGTTGCGCTGTAGAAACCTCGTCTCATGTCGCGTGCATCCGTCGCAATAGTGTCGACCTCGCAGTCGTGCGCCAGTTCAGGCGCGCGCTGCGCGCTTCATGGGCCAAACGGTAGCAATTGCCGATCCTTGCGTAACAGAAAGCTATGGGCT
>DASWER010000598.1:0-6459 GCA_036394655.1 Burkholderiales bacterium | reverse complement strand
GGCTCGAGCGAATGGCGCTCGAGCAGGCGGTAGAACTCGGTGCGGTTGCGCCCGGCGAGGCGCGCGGCCTTGGTGACGTTGCCGCCGGTGATCTTCAGAATTCTGACCAGGTAGTCGCGCTCGAATGCCTTGCGCGCTTCGTCCAGCGGCGTGAGCGCGGTGTCGGCCACATCCAGCGCCTGGCGCACCAGCGACTCGGGAATCACTTCGGTGGCGGCGAGCGCCACGGCCTGCTCCACCACGTTCAGGAGCTGGCGCACATTGCCCGGCCACGGCGCGGACACCAGGATCTCCATCGCCTCGGGCGCGAACTGCAGGCGCCCCCTTCTGTACCTTTCCGCCAATTTCGTGAGCGAATGATTCGCGAGGAGCGGGATGTCTTCCCTGCGCTCGGCGAGCGAAGGGATGTAGAGCTTGACCACGTTCAGGCGGTAATACAGGTCTTCGCGGAATTCGCCCGAGGCGATGCGCTCCTCGAGCTTGCGGTGCGTCGCGGAGATGACGCGCACGTCGATGTCGTGCGACTCGTGCGAGCCGACCGGGCGGATCTTGCGCTCCTCGAGGGCGCGCAGCAGCTTCACCTGCAGCGAAAGCGGCATGTCGCCCACTTCGTCGAGGAACAGCGTGCCGCTGGTCGCCGCCTGGAACAGACCGCGGCGGTCGGCCACGGCGCCGGTAAAGGAGCCCTTCTTGTGGCCGAAGAGCTCGGACTCGAGCAGGCCCTCGGGGATCGCGCCGCAGTTGACCGCGATGAACGGTCCCTCGCGGCGCGCGCTCGCGCGGTGGATGCCGCGCGCCAGCAGCTCCTTGCCGGTGCCGCTTTGGCCGAAGATGCCGACGCTCGCATCCGAGGCCGCCACGCGGCGCCCCTGGGCGAGCAGATCTTCCATCGCCGAAGAGCGCGTGATGATCTCGGCTCTCCAGCTTTCGCGCTCGCCGGTCGGCGGACTGGAAAGGCGCATCGCCTCGGCCACCGTGTCGAGCAGCACCTTCGGCTCGAACGGTTTGGTCAGGAAGCTGAACACGCCACGCCGGGTGGCCGATACGGCCTCGGGAATCGTGCCGTGCGCGGTCAGGATCACCACCGGCAGCGAGGGCGAGTCGCGGTGGATGGCATCGAACAGCGCCATGCCGTCCATGCCCTGCATGCGCAGGTCGGTCACGACCAGCTGGGGGCGCGCCACGGCGAGGCTCGCGAGCGCGGCTTCGCCGGACTCGACCGCCGTCACCTCGTAGCCCGCGGCCGAAAGCCGCATGGCAATCAGCTGCAGTAGATCCTTGTCGTCGTCGACCAGCAGGATCTTGGCATTCTCACGAACCTTGAGGTTCTCACCGCTCATCGTTTTTACCTTTATCTCCTCGAAAAAACCGTCCGATTTTCCCCGGACGTCGTTACGCGGCGTCGGCCAGTGCACGCGCCGAACGGCGCGGCAGAGTGACCCGGAAGTGGCCGCCCGTAGCGCCGTTCACCACGGCGATCTGGCCACCGTGCGCCTCGACCAGCTCGCGGGCGATCGCCAGGCCCAGGCCGGTGCCCTTGACGCGGCCGGCGTCAACCTTCGTCCGACCGCGGAAAAACAGGTTGAAAATCGACTCGCGCTCTTCCGGCGGCACGCCCGGCCCGCTGTCCATCACCTCGATCACCGCTTCGCCCGCCAGCGTGCGCGCCCGCACCGAGATGGTCCCGCCGGGCGGGGTGAATTTCACCGCATTCGAAATCAGGTTGTCGACGATCGAGCGCAGCTTCTGCGGATCGGCCTCGAGCGTCGCCGCCTGGGCCTCGATCGTGAGGCGCAGGCCCTTCGCCTGCGCCGCGAGCTCGTGGGAGCGTGCCGCCTCGCGCACCAGCTCGTCGAGCTCGACCAGCCGAACTTCGAGCGAGGCCGCGGCGTGCAGCGCGCGCTGGTAGTCGAGCAACTCCTCGATCAGGCGCTGCAGCTTGACGCTATTGTCGCGCATTATCAGCACCACCTGCGCCTGGGTCGGCACCAGCGGTCCGGCAACTTCATCGTGCAGCAGCTCGGCCCCTTCGCGCAACGCGGTCAATGGCGTCTTGAGCTCGTGCGAGACGTGGCGCAGGAAGCGGTTCTTCTGCGTCTCGAACTCCTCGAGCCGCCGTCGCAGCCAGTCCAGGCGCCGGCCGAGATAGCGCAGGTCCTCCGGCCCGCGCACCGCGATCGGCTTGGAGAAGTCGGCGCCGCCGAGCTGGCGAATCGCGCCGTCGATCTCGGAGATCGGGCGCGCGATGTAGCGCGTAAGCGCGAGCGCGATGGTGAGCGCGCCGGCGGTGCTCAGGAAAACCAGCACGATCAGGCCGCGCTGCACCTGCTCGGCCTTGAGGCTCAGGCGATGCACCTCGCGGTCCACGATCCGATTATTGATCGCCAGCACCTCGCGAGCGCTGTCGATCAGGCGGTCCATGCGCTGGCTGACGATCTTGGTGTCGAGCTTGCGCCGCGGCTGCTCGGTGAGCAGATCGTAGATGCCCTGCTCGTGCTCCATCGTGCGCGCCAGCGCGGCGGCCTGCGATTCATCGAGCGGCAGCTGCGCGATCTCGTCGGAGAGCTGCTTGAAGCTGCGGTGGATGCGCGCGTAGTCGACCGCCAGCTCGGGATCGTTCAGCACCGCCATCTGCTGCGCGACGCGCTCGATCGCAGCGATGCGATCGACCAGCGAGCGGCTGGTGCGCGCCGCCTGCGAGGCGTTGAACACCGCGCTGCGGCTAAGGCCGGCGAGGCGCTCGGTGTTCCACGCCGAGTAGGCGAGCGCCGCCACGAGCGGCAGCATCACCAGCGTAAAGCCGGTGAGCAGCAGCCCCAGGAAGGAGCGCGGGTACGGCAGGGCCAGCGCCGCGGACTTCGCGGCCGCCTTTACAGCATCGAGCATCGTGCAATCGTTCCATGACCTTCGACCGCGGCCAATGTCACGTGTTCACGACAGAGCGATCCTCCTCCCGTCGTCGAGCGGCGACAGCCGGTTCCTCTACGCCGAGAATGCGGTTCGCGCCGACGACGGTGCAATGCGAGGGCACGTCGCGCGTCACGACCGCATTCGCGCCGACGGTGGCACCGCGGCCAATGCGCACCGGGCCGAGCACCTTTGCGCCCGCGCCGATGAAGACGTTATCTTCAATGACTGCAAGATTGCCGCCTTGTTCCCTGGGCACGACAGGGTCCTTTCGGCCTATGGTCACCTGGTGCATCACCGTGACCCGGCTGCCGAGCTGCACGCCGCGCTCGATCACCACCCCGTAGGGCAGCGGCATCAGGATCGGCGAGCGGATGCGGCACTCGAGCCGGGAGTTGAGCAGCAGGCCCACCAGGCGGCCGATGAGGGGCATCTGCAGCAGCCGTGCGCTGAGAGGATTCGCGCCCACCACGGCGTCCGGATAGCGCCGCTCGACGCGGCATTCGAGCCAGCGCAGGATCGCGCGCTCGACTTGCGCCAGCATCGCGGCCAGCGGCTGATCGGGACGCACGACCACCACGTCCGGCTGGTCGAGCTCGGCCGGACCGTCGAACACCACGCGGAAATCGCCGCCCCGTGCCGCGCCCGCAAGGTTCTCGAACATGCGCAGCGCGAGCGGCGCGAGGCGACCCTGGACGTGCACCATCAGGCTCGAGCGCTGCGGGCTGTCGCGGCCGGTGAACAGCACGTTCGGCCGGCGGAGCTTGAACCATCCTGGCGCGCTGAACCGATGCAGGCCGCGGCGCAGCTCCGGAAGCCGTGCGCGGATGGCTAGCCAGTTGCCGGCACGCGCCGCCTGCGCGACCAGCCGCGCCGGCGAATCCTCCCGCCAGAAGTGCCCGATGCGATCGAGCGCGCCCTGCGGATCCTCGCGCCACAGCGACGTCAGCCAGGCGGCGCGCTCGTCGCTGAGCGCACCCCTTTCCACCGCGTCGACCAGCCCGCTGATGAACAGCGCGTCGGCGCCGGCGCCCTCCTCCGCGGCGACGAAGAAGCGTGCCCCCATGAAACGCGGGCGCCCGACTTCATCGGTCCACGCCAGCACCGCGCGCCAGGCGGTGCGCTGCAGGCGCGCCAGCTCCACCAGGCGCAAGTCGAAGTCCTGCGCGAAGCGCGCCGCGAGGCGCGGCATCGCCCCGAGCGCCGCGCGGGGCACCGCGATATCGAGCTCCTCGGGCGCGGTCTCGGGGAAGCCGCTCGAGTCGCCGATCAGGCGGAACGCGACGCCGTCCGCGCGCAGGCGCTCGAGCAGCGCCTCGGCGACGTAGCCGCGCTCTTCCATCAGGTCTGGTTAAACACGGTAGCGACGGGTGGGGCAGCACAACGAGTAAGGCGCCGGCGCAGCCGCGAGAGCCCCGCGGCGTCCTCGCCCGGGCGCACCACGATCAGGGCGCCGCCCGCGAGCGCGGCGAACATCTCCAGGTCGGGACCGCGCTCCGCGGCGGGCGTGTCGATCAGCACGACGCGAAACGGCCGCGCCGCGGCCTGCAGGAAGTGGCGCAGGCGGCTGCGGCTCAGCAGCTCGAGCGGATCCTCGCGCACGCTGCCGGCGACCAGCACCGCCAGGTTCTCTCGGCATGCAGCGAGGCGCACGGCGCGGCTGTCGAGCAGGTCGGCGAGCCCGCCAGTGTTCTTTAACGAATATCTTTGGTGGAGCGACGGCGAGCGAAAGTCGGCATCGATCAGGAGCGTCCGCTCGCCCATCGCGGCGAACGTTTCCGCCAGCTCGGCGGCAAGCGAGGTGCGTCCATCTTTCGCGCCGACGCTGATGATCGGCAGCAGCGTGTGCCTGCCGTTGAACCAGTGCTCGAGGAGCTGATGGCTGAGCGCACGCAGCGCTTCGGGACGCAGGGGCCGCGCGGCAAGCAGCGGCTGGCCGACGACCTCGATCAGATCGCGCTCGGAACGCACCGGCCGGCGGCGGCGGTTCTGCCAGACGGTAATGCCAGCGCCGACCGCAAGTCCCATCACCGCGCCGAGCGCGAGCCTAAGTGCACTAGCGCGCGGCGCCATCGTGCTCCATGCATAGGCGAGCGCAAGCGATGCCAGCATGGCGCAAGCAAGCGGACGCAGAGCAAGAAGCCGCATCGGAGGCGAACACCAGAGCAATGCGCATGCCACGCAACAAAATCAAGGAGTTCACTGCTTCCGGCCCCGTCCTGATGCTTAGTCCTGTTGCCTAGCGGCGACAAACATTCGCGTCACATGGGCCAACTAGAATCGCCGCAAACAATCTCCAGAAAGGTTTTTCCTGATGTCCCGGTTCCTGCTCAAGGCTGCGTGGCTTGCGTTCTTTAGCCCGCTCTGTGCCGCCCAGGCCTTCGACGCCGTCGACACCCTCACGCCGGCGGGAAGCGGCATCTATCCCGCGTACCCGAGCGAGGTCATCCGCCCCTACGAGTTCTGGGCGCAATTCGGCATGCTGTACGACAGCAACGTCCTGCGGCGCACGGTCGGCGACAACCACGAGCTGGTAAGTCGCCTGGGGCTCGGCGGACGCTGGGACCAGCGCGTCGTCGGCCGGCAAAGCGTGCACCTCGAAGGGCGCCTCGACGGCTACGTCTACGACAAGAACAGCGAGCTCGACAACATCGGCTACGCCGGCCTCGGCGAGTGGCGCTGGGAACTCGGCAACGATCTCGCCGGCACCCTCGGCGTCTCGCGGCGCAAGTTCCAGGCGAACCTATCGGAGATCCAGCGCGCGGTGCGTGACCCGATCACGGAAACCGTGGTGAATGGCGGCGCGCGCTACGCGATCGGCCCGCACCTCGGCCTGCGCGGCGGCGCGAGCTTCATCGACTACAACCGCCCCTCGCGTGCCTTCTCCAACACGAAGACGGTGATCGGCACCGCCGGCATCGACTACGTCACCGCGCTCGGCAACGTCATCGGCGTCGAGGTGGCCCAGGCGCACGGCGACGCTCCGGTGAACGAGCTGGTCGATCCCCTGGGCCAGTTCGTCAACAACGGTTATCGCCAGCGCGACGTCGGCGTGGTCACGACCTGGGCGGTGAGCCCCTTCGTGCGCGTCGCCGGCCGCGTCGGGCGCACCCAGCGCCAGTACACCGAGCTGCCGGGCCGCGACTTCAACGGCCCGACCTGGAACCTGCTGTTCCAGTGGCTGCCGAGCGCCAAGACGGTGTTCGTGGTCGAGACTTCGAAGCACGTCTCGTCGATCATCGATATCGGCGCGAGCCACATCGTGGCGAAGGACGTCTCCTTCGGCCCGGGCTGGGCGCCAACGGCCAAGCTCAACTTCCAGGCGCGCATGATCCGCCAGCACCAGGTGTTCGAGGGCGATCCCGCCGCGGCGCTCGGCGTTGCGCCGCTGCGGCAGGAATTCATCCGCGGCTACCGCCTGGGCTCGTACTGGGAATACACCCGCCAGGTGCACTTCACCTTCGCGCTCGATCACGGCGAGCGCGAGTCCAACATCCTCGGCCGCAACTACACCTACAACGCCGCGACCGCGAACGTGAAGTACATCTTCTA
>DASWER010000597.1:0-5849 GCA_036394655.1 Burkholderiales bacterium | reverse complement strand
TGCGCGTCGAAGCCGGCTTCGCGGCTGCGTTTGTGCGCTTCAGCGTCGCCGTATCCGGTGATCGCTACGATACGCACCGCTTCGTGCCCCAGCTCGCGCCTGAGCAACCGCGCCAGGTCCCAGCCGTTGATTCCGGGCAGCCCGATGTCGAGAAAGATCAACCACGGCTTCATGCGCCTGGCGATCTCAAGCACCGTCTGCGGGCGCGTTACGTACTCGACTGCGTGTCCCAGTTCCTGCAGCAGCATCGCGAACATCTGCGCGGTATCCAGATCGTCATCGACCACCAGAATGCCGCTCGCGTTGGCGGTGTCCCCCATTTTTCCCCCGAATCGGCGACCCCCGTCGCCGGTTGCGCTTCGAAGAAAAGTTTAGCCGATTAATTGCAGCGCATCCGTAACGCGAACCAAAAAGAAGGCGCTGTAGAAATTACTAGAGCGCGATCAAGGGGAATTACTCCTGCCTCAGAGGACGACGTTTTTCTTTCTCAGCTCCGCGATCTCGCCATCGTCGAACCCGAGCTCCACCAGGATCTCCCGGGAGTGCTCGCCGAGCTTGGGCGTGCCGCTGCGGATGCTGCCTCCGCGCCGGCCGTTCGCCCAGACCGGAAACTTCGCGTAGCCCCGCTCGGCAGCCTGGCGCTCGACCAGCTGCGGATGCGCTGCTGCCTCCGCCGGCGTGACGCAAAGGTCCACCGGGATATCGTTCTCCTCGAGCAGCTGGATCCACTCCGCAGCGGTCTTTCGCCGCAGTACTTGTTCCAATTTACGGGACAGCGCATCGCCATTGGCGCGCCTTTGCGCATCGCTCGCAAAGCGCTCGTCGTCGAGCTCCGGCACCAGGCGCGCGAAGTTCTGCCAGAAATGCTCCTCCAGGATGCCGAGGGTGAGGCGCTTGCCGTCGGCAGTCTCGAAAACATCGTTCACCGGAAAAAGATGCGCGCGCGGATCGACGCTGGGATCGAGGCTGTGGCGCATCGCGCAGAGGAAGAATGCCGCCTCGAAGAGCGACAGGTCCAGATACGCGCCTTTGCCCTCGCGCAACGCCGCGAGGATCGCCACCGCGGCAAAGGCGCCGCCCGCCATGTCGGCGATCGGCAGTGAGGAGCGCGCCGGTTGCTTCAGCCACTGTCCGGGAAATGCCAGGCCGCCCGCGGCGGCGACGTAGTTGACGTCGTGCCCGGGCCGCTCGCGCCACGGACCCGTCTGGCCGTAGCCCGAGATCGAGCAGTAGACGAGGGCGCCGTTGTGCTTGCGCAGCGTCTCGTAGTCGATGCCCAGGCGCTGCGCCACACCGGGGCGGAAACCCTCCACCACCACCTGCGCCTGCCGCACCAGCTTTTCCACCACGCCGGCGGCGTCGGGCTGCTTCAAATCGAGCGCGATGCTGCGCTTGTTACGGTTCTCGGTGCCGAACTGCGCCGGCACATAGGAGCGGCCGGGATCACCGCGCGGCGGCTCGACCTTGATCACCTCGGCGCCGAGGTCGGCGAGCATCGACGAGGCGAAAGGCCCCGGCACGAACATCGAGAAGTCGACCACGCGGATGCCGGCGAGCGGCAGCCATGGCTCAGACAAATTAGTCAAATGAGGGCGGCTCTATCCAGTTGTGGAGCGCGATGCCGCCATCCACGACGATCGTCGCGCCGGTGACATAGGCGCCGAAGCGCTCCGAGAGCACCGCCACCGCCATCGCGGCGACATCCGCCGGGGTGCCGAAGCGCCGCAACGGGATCTTCTCCACCATGCCGGGAGGCGCCTGGAAGCCGCCGCCCGGGATCGCGCCGGGCGCAATCGCGTTGACGCGGATGCCGTGCGGCCCGAGCGCCTTGGCGAGCTCCTTCATCAGCATGGTCTCGCCCGCCTTCGCCGCGCTGTAGTGCGGCAGGTTGCGCGGCGACTCCGCGTGCAGCGACGTGGTGAGCAGCATGCGGCCCTTGAGCTTCTTCTCGACCATGTGGCGGCCGAGCGCCTGGCACAGGATGAACGCGGCGTCGAGATTCACCGCCAGCATGGCGCGCCATTCCGCTTCGGTGACGGCGAGCAGCGTCTGGCTCTCCTGCCGCCGCGGGCTCGCGCAATGCACGAAGAGCGACACGCTGCCCAGCCGCCGGATGGCTTCCTCCGCGAGCTTGCGCGCGCCTTCGGTGGTCGAGAGATCGCACTGCACCTCGGCCTCGCGGATGTCGGCGCCGAGCACCTGCGCACCCTCTTCCTTGAGCGCGGCGGCGATGCCGCGGCCGATGCCGTTGGCGGACCCGGTGACGAGCGCCCGCTCGCCCGCCAGCAGCTTCATTTCAATCCGGCTTTGGCGCGCTTGGCGGCGAGGCGCTCGCGGCTCTTCGCGGTCTCGACCACGAAGCGCACGTGTGTTCCGCGCCCGCACTGCTCGATCGGGTCGTGCACCGTGAACTCGAAGGTCACGCGGCGCCGGTCGATCTCGGTGATCTTCGCCTCGACCACCACCTTGAGGCCAAGCGGCGTCGCGGCGAGGTGATCGATCGAGACGTGCGCGCCCACCGAGTCCTCGCCGGCATCGAGGTGCTCGAGCAGGAAATCGCGGCAGGTGTACTCGACGTCGCTCACCATGCGCGGCGTGGCGTAAACCATGCCTTCCTTCCCCATGAAACCGATGCAGCGCTGCTCGTCGACGGCTATTTCACGTCGTGTGCTGAGCCCAACTTTCAGGGACGGCTTCATGCACTCAGGCGACGCGGCGAGCGTGCGTGATTTCGCGGTGCTGCACCTCGCGGACCTGGCCGGCGTCCAAGGTCACGACCGCGACTGTCTCGCCATCGAGCGCCACGAACTCGACCTCGAACGCCCGGCCCCCGTCGTGCACATGGATGATCGTGCCGACGTCTCCCGCGGCCAATTTTTCCCCCGGCAGGTCGGTGACCAGTACCACTCGAGCATGCTCGTGCAAAGAAGCCATGCCTTTCCTATAGCGGATACGCGGTAATCAGCCGCGGGCCTTTGGTTTCCGGCGTGGCAATCCAGACGGTGCGCACCATCGGCCGGCGCCCGTCGGGTGCTCGCAATCGACCGTCCACAGTGTAGCGTACGCCGTACTGCGATCGAATGACCCTCACCACGGGGTTGCTCACTCCGATTTCAAGGAGCGCCACCGACAGCCAGCCGGGTTCTTCGGCTTTAAAGCCGAAACGGAAGAAGAATTCCGCCTTGCTGCGTCCGTCCGGATGGTTCAGCGCAAGAAGGTAGTCGCGGACCTTCGCGTCGTCGACGCGCGCATGCTCGCGATCGGGAAGCTCTTTGAGCCGCAATCAACGCGCGACTGCTTTACGAGTCACGGCACCTTGTACCCGGCGCGCTCGACCGCGCGCTTGAACTCCGCCGGGCCGGCCTTCGCCGGATCGTAAGTGACGCGTGCACGGCCTTCCTCGAGCGACACATCCACGTTCTCGACGCCAGCGACGCCGGAGAGCATCCGCGTCACGCTCTTCACGCAGCCCTGGCAATCCATGCCTTCAACTTTCAATTCGACCGTTTCCATCCCGTCGATAATACAATTTCGGCACATGCTCCACGGCCTGAAGCGCTTTCTCCTGGTCCTCGCTATCGCGCTCGCCGTGCCGGTGCAGGGCTTCGCGGCGGTCAGCGCCGGCCTTTGCATGGTGCTTGGGCATCACGGCGGGCAAGCGGATCATCACGGCGACGCGGGGCACGGGTCCTGCGGCCCCTGCCTGGGCTGCTGTGCCTCGCCGGCGATCGCCACCAGCGCCACTATTGCCCTTTCGCTTGCTCCGAAGACGGCACCTGCCGCCGTCGCACGCATCCAGCCGGCGGACGTACAGCCGGCTCCGCTCGACCGACCTCCCCGCGCTCTCTGATCGCTGACATCGACGCGGCGCATTAGGACGCGCTGTGCCCGCGCCCTCGCGCGCCTAGTCAACGTTCGGAGAGCTATGCAAAAGCAGCTATTTGTTATCGCCTTGGCGGCGTCTGTCGCCATCCCCGCCTTTGCGCAAGACGAGCCGCAAAAGCCTAAACCGCCCGCAGGGCACGATCATTCGTCAACGGGCCACACGCACTCCGGGAGCAAAGCTTTTGGGCGCCCGGGCGATCCCACCAAAGTCGCCCGGACTATCGTGGTGGAGATGCGTGACCCGGTGGAATTCTTTCCTGCCGATATCACCGTGATGACAGGTGAAACCGTCCGCTTCGTCGTCGTTAATACCGGGAAACACGAACATGAGATGGTGCTGGGAACGATGAAGGAGCTCGAAGCGCACGGCGAGATGATGAAGCAGCAGAAGGACATGCATCACGACGAGCCACACATGGCGCAGGTCGCCCCCGGAAAGTCGGGGGTGATCGTCTGGCAATTCACTAGGCCCGGCGAGTTCTACTATGCCTGCCTGGTGGAAGATCATTTCGAGCTCGGCATGTACGGCAAGATCCGCGTCCGGTGAGCGTTATCGATCCTGTTTGCGGGATGACCGTGGATCCGGCGAAGCCGGGCGCCACCGTCGCGCACGGCGGCAAGACCTACCACTTCTGCTGCAAGCACTGCGCGGCGAAATTCCAGGCCGAGCCGCCTAAGTATCTGCAACCCGCCACCGATCCCGTTTGCGGCATGAAAGTCGAGCCGGCCAACGCGGCGGCCGAGATCGACCATGCAGGACGCACGTATTACTTCTGCAGCAAGCAGTGCGCAGCTAAGTTTCAGGCCGACCCGGCGAAATACGCGAAGGCGCCAGCGCCTGCAGCGCCGCCTGCGGCCGGCGCGAAGTACACGTGCCCCATGCATCCCGAGATCGTGCAGGAGGGTCCAGGCTCTTGTCCGAAGTGCGGCATGGCGCTGGTGCCGATGGTCCCCACGGTGCCGGTCGCGACCGAGTACACCTGTCCCATGCATCCGGAGATACGCAGCAACCGCCCCGGCAATTGCCCGAAGTGCGGCATGGCGTTGGTGCCCGTGCTGGGAGCACAGCAAGACAACGCCGAGCTGCGCGATCACACACGCCGCTTCTGGGTGAGCGCGGTGTTGAGCGTACCGCTGGTGTTCATCGCCATGGCGCCGCATTTAGGCTTGCAAGGGCTCGCGCCTAAGGCTCGCGGCATCGCCGAGTTGCTGCTGGCGACGCCGGTCGTCCTTTGGGGCGGTTGGCCGTTCTTCCACAAGTTCGCGCTTTCGCTGAAGAATCGCAGCCCGAACATGTACACGCTCATCGGACTGGGCGTCGGGCTCGCTTATGTCTATAGCGTGCTCGCGGTGTTTGCGCCCGGCGTCTTCCCACAGGCATTTCGGCTGCCGGGCGGCGAGGTCGGAAACTACTTCGAAGCCGCAGCGGTGGTCGTGACGTTGGTGATGTTGGGCGAAGTCCTTCAGCTGCGTGCCATTGGCGAGACGAGCAAGGCGATCGGGAAGCTGCTCGGGCTTGCGCCGAATACGGCGGTGCGCGTAAACGCCGATGGCCGCGAGGAAGAAGTGCCGCTCGTCGACGTGAAGGTTGGCGACCGGCTACGGGTGCGTCCCGGTGAAAAGATTCCCGTCGACGGCACCGTTCTCGAAGGCGCATCGCACGTCGACGAGGCGATGATCACGGGAGAGCCGATCCCCGCAGCGAAAAAGCCCGGCGACCGGGTCACCGGCGGGACGATCAACGGCAAGGGCGCGCTGATGATCCGCGCCGACCGCATCGGCTCCGAAACGCTGCTCGCGCGCATCGTGCAGATGGTGGCGCAGGCGCAGCGCACGCGCGCCCCGGTGCAGCGCCTGGCTGACGTGGTCGCCGCGTATTTCGTCGAGACGGTGATCGTCATCGCCGTGCTCACCTTCGCCGCCTGGGCCTATTTCGGGCCGGATCCGCGCCTCGCCTATGCGCT
>DASWER010000596.1:0-4468 GCA_036394655.1 Burkholderiales bacterium | reverse complement strand
CCGAGCGAGAACATGAACGCCTGGCCGCGATCCTTGCTCGAATCGAATTTCTTGCCGTCGGTGGTCCAGCCGGTGTAATGCACGCTCACCTTCTGGCCGGCGCTGGCGGCGTCGCCGGTGCCGACAATTAAGTCCTCGATCGTCAGACCGCTGGGCGTTTTAATGGAAGCCATGGCAACCTTTCACAGTGAACGCGCATTCTAATAAGGCCGACGTGACGCCTGCCGACATCCTTGCGAAAGTCATCGCCGCGGTCGAAGCCGAGGGCGAGCGGCTGCGCGCCGAGTTCTACGCGCCGCAGGGCCCGCGCGGCCGGCGCGGCAGCTGCCCGCTCGATCGCGAGATCGAGGAGCGGCTGCAGGCGACACTCCAGGGGCTGATCCCGGCGCAGTTCTGCGGCGAGGAGTGCGCCGTCACGCCCGGCACGCGTGCCGGCTGGGTGTGGCTGGTCGATCCGCACGACGGCACCTTCGAGTACACCGCCGGGCGGCGCGGCTCGTCGATTTCGGTCGCCCTGCTCGAGCAGGGCAAGCCGGTGCTCGGCGTGGTGCATGCCCCCGATGCGCCCGATCGCGGTCCGGACACCATCGCCTGGGCGCAAGGCGCCGGGCCGATCCTGCGCAATGGCGTTGCCGTGCATACCGATCTCAGGAACGAGGTGCTGAAGCCCGGCAGCATCGTCTGGGCGACGGCCTCGTCGGCGCTGAAACCGGAAAGCTGGTCGCACGCAGTGGCGCCGGCGCGCTACGTGGCAATGCCGAGCATCGCGTATCGCCTCGCGCGCGTCGCCGCGGGCGACGGCATCGCGACAGTATCGACCCACAGCGTGAACGAATACGACGTCGCCGCCGGCATCGCGCTGGTGCGCGCCGCGGGTGGCGCGGTGCTCGATGCGCAGGGGCACGAGGTGGTGCTCGCGGGAAACTCGGAACGCCGCGTCAGCGGCTGCTTCGCCGGCGCGCCGCAGGCGGCGGCGCAGCTCGCGCGCTTCGACTGGACCGCGCTCGAAAACGAGCCGCGGCGCGAGCCGCGCGTCGGCCTAGGCTTCCCGAGGGTGGATAACCCGCGGCAGCTGTCGCGCGCCATCGGCTGCCTCCTTGGGCAGGTGATCGGCGACAGCCTCGGTTCGCGTGTCGAGCAGAAGCCGGCGGCGGAGATCGCCGAGCTGTTTCCCGGCGGCTTGCGCGAGCTTGGCGACGGCGGCGTCTATCACACGCTGGCCGGGCAGCCGACCGACGACAGCGAGATGGCGCTGACCCTCGCGCGCACGATCGTGCGCGAGAAGAAGTTCGACGGCGAGAAGGTGCTCGACAGCTATCGCGCCTGGCTCACTTCGCGCCCGGTCGACTGCGGCGTCACCACCGAGCGCGGCCTGCTCGGCTTGATCACCAGCGAGAGCGAGTCGAACGGCTCGCTGATGCGCTGCTCGCCGATCGGCATCTGGGCGGCGGGCGACCCGGCGCGCGCGGCGCGCACCGCGCGCGACGACTCGATGCTCACGCACTCCAACCCGACTTGCCTCGAGGCCTGCGCCGCCTACTGCGCGGCGATTGCCGCGGGCGTCGCCGGCGCGAGCCGCGACGAGATGTTCGACGCCGCCGCGGCGCACGCCAAGGGGCCGGCGCACGAGACCATCAAGCGCGCCGCCAAGGGCATCGCGCCGACCGATTTCTTCACCCATCAGGGCTGGGTGCTGGTGGCGCTGCACAACGCCTTCTGGTGCCTGCACGAGCTCGGCTTCGAGGAAGCGCTGGTCCAGACGGTGGCTCGCGGCGGCGATACCGACACCAATGCCGCGATCGCCGGCGCGCTGCTCGGCGCGCACTACGGCCGCGAAAAAATCCCGGCGCGCTGGATCTATCCGGTGCTCGCCTGCCGTCCGCTCGCCGAGGCCGGCGCCCTGCGCCCCCGCCCGATCGAGTACTGGCCCGACGACGTCCTGGAGCTCGCCGAAGCCTTACTACCGAAATAATTCGGGGACGGAGCCCGAATTAAATCGGGCTCCGTCCCCGAATTCTTTAAACTCCCCGGTAGGGGAGATAACAACATGGCGCCGGAGATCTGGGCGGCGATGATCGGGCTGGGTGTCGGAGCGCCCGCGGTGTGGCTCTACAACCGCATGATCGCCGATCGCAACCTGGTGCGGCAGGGCTACGCCGATATCGACGTGCAGCTCAAGCGCCGCGCCGACCTCGTGCCGAACCTGGTCGAGGCGGTGCGTGCCTATGCGGCGCACGAGAAGGCGCTGCTCACCTCGGTGGCCGAGCTGCGCGCGGCGGCGCTCGCGGCGCCGAAGGTCGCCGAGCGCTTCACGCACGAGCGGCTGCTGGGCGAGCGGCTGCAGAACCTGGTGCTGCTGCAGGAGAACTATCCGGCGCTCAAGGCCGACGCCAATTTCCGCGACCTGTCGGCGAAGCTGGTCGAGGTCGAGGACGCCCTGCAGTACGCGCGGCGCTTCTACAACGGCGCCGTGCAGCAGTACGTGACGCGCATCGAGTCGTTCCCGGACGTCATCATGGCGAAGGCCTTCCGCTTCCAGCCGATGCCGTTCTTCGAGACCGCGGACCGCGCGCCGGTGAAGGTCACCTTGTGAAGCTGCTCGCCCTCCTTTGCGCGCTCTGGGCCATGCCGGTGGCGGCGCTCGAGCGGGTGGTCGACTTCCATGCCACCATCGCCATCGCGGCCGACGGCGTGCTCACGGTCACCGAGCGCATCGTGGTCGAGGTGGAAGGCCACAACATCCAGCGCGGCATCCTGCGCGACTTCCCCACCGACTACCGGGACCGCTTCGGCAATCGCGTGAGCGTGCCCTTCGAGGTGCTGCGGGTGAGGCGCGACGGCGCGCCCGAGAACTTCGAGCTCGAGCGGCTCCGCAATGGCGAGCGCATCCGCATCGGGCGCGGCTACGTCATGCTGCAGAACGGCCAGCACGTCTACGAGATCACCTATCGCACCGCGCGCCAGATCGGCCACTTCCCCGATCACGACGAGCTCTACTGGAACGTGAACGGCAGCGGCTGGACTTTCTCCTTCGACCATATCTCGGCGGAGGTGCAGCTGCCGAAGGCGGTGCCGGCGACGGAGCTGCGCGCCGAGGCTTATACCGGGCCGCAAGGAGCGCGCGGGCGCGATTACCGCCAGATGATCCGCGACGGCGCGGTCGGCTTCAGCTCGACCACGCCCTTTGCGCCCCACGAGGGCATGACCATCGTGGTCGGCTTTCCGAAGGGCATCATCGCCTCGCCGGGCTTTCTCACGCGCCTCGGCTGGTTCTTCTCGCACAACAAGGGCGCCGGTGCGGGCCTCGCCGGCCTTGCGCTGATGCTCGGCTTTCTCTACTGGCGCTGGCTGCTCGTCGGCCGCGATCCGGCTGCCGGGCCGAAATTCCCGCGCTACGACGCGCCCAAAGGCCTCTCCGCCGCGGCGGTGCGCTTCATCGATCGCCAGCAGTTCGACGACCGCTGCTTCGCGGCGGCGCTGCTCGGCCTGGGCAGCCGCGGTTACCTGAGCATCCGGCCCGACGCCGCCGGCTACCGCATCGATCCGACCGGCAAGCAGGTGGAGTTTCTGCCGGGCGAGAGGGCGGTGGCGGCGCTCGCTCCTACCGGAGGGCGCTGGGTCGGCGCCACCTACGATGCTTCGGTGCAGGGCGCGCGCCTCAACCTGCAGCAGGAGCTGCAGCAGCTCTACGAGGAGAAGGTCTTCAGCAAGAACCGTGACTCGCTCGTCGGCGGCGTGATCCTCGGCGCGGCCACCATCAGCGCCATGTGGCTGTGGCAGACGGCGTTCGCGATGGTCGCCATCGTCGCGCTGCTCGTCGTCGCGAGCCTGCTCGGCTTCTATCGCTGGATGCCGGCGTATTCGGTTTCGGGCCGCAAGCTCGAGGACGAGATCGAGGGCCTGCGCCAGTACCTCGGCGTCGCCGAGCACGACGAGCTGTCGCGCCAGAAGGCGCCCCCCAAGACGCCGGAAGAGTTCTCGCGCTTCCTGCCCTACGCGGTGGCGCTCGACGTCGAGAAGACCTGGGCCGACCGCTTCGTTATTGCGCTCGGCGCTGCGGCCGTGGCGCAGGCGGTCTCCAACTGGTACGGCTCCTCGGACACCAGCACCGACTTTTCCGTCGGCAACCTCACCAGCTCGGTCTCCTCGCTCGGCGAGACCATCGCCGCTGCGTCCTCGCCGCCGGCCTCGAGCTCGGGCTCATCCGACAGCGGCTTCAGCAGCAGTAGCAGCAGCAGCGACAGCGGCGGCTCTTCGGGGGGCGGTGGCGGCGGGGGCGGCGGCAGCGGCTGGTAGCTACTCGCAGACGAACTCGACGATTTCCTTCGTCGACACCGCCGGCTGGCCGCAGGCGATGGTGCCGCGGCCGCTCAGGGTGAATTCCTCGCGCTGCACCAGCACTTCCTCGCCGCCCGCGGTCGCGACGTAGGTGCCGTTGGTGCTGTGGTCGGTGAGGACGAACTTGTCC
>DASWER010000595.1:0-3310 GCA_036394655.1 Burkholderiales bacterium | reverse complement strand
GGCTACGAGATCCACGACGGCGTGCGCTACGACTGGAAGGCGGGCGACGTCGCGATCGTGCACAACAACTGCGTGCATCAGCACTTCAACGCGAGCCCCGACAAGCCGGCGCGCGCGCTCGTCATCAAGACCAAGCCGATGTACATGTTCATGAACATGCTGTTCCAGACGCTGGTCGAGCCGCGTCCCACCACGCCCGCGCCGGGCGCGGAGGGCTTCGAGGCGCGCGAAACCGAGAGCAACTTCAACCATTCAGAAGGAGATCGCTGATGGCCTGGGACGAATCCAAGGCGTGGAAGCGCGGAAAGAACAGCCAGAAGCTCTACCAGGCGTTGCTCGACGACGCGACCACCGCACCGGCGCGCAACGCCAAGCGCAAGAAGGTCGTGCGACCCGAGGATATGCCGTGGGAGATGTCGCGCCAGGGGCTGCTCAAGCACCTCTTGAACGAGGGCATGAACACGCGCATGGAGACGGTGGATGCCTACATGGAGATCATCCCGCCGGCCAGCCGCTCGGGCAAACACCGCCACCTCGCCGAGGAATGCGTCTACGTGCTCGAAGGCCGCGGCTACGACCTGCACCAGGACTGCGACGTCGAGATCACCGACACCTATCACTGGAAGCCGCAGGCCGAAGTGAAGCGCTATGAGTGGGAAGCAGGCGACGTCATCTACATCCCGCCCAATACGATCCACCAGCATTTCAACGCCAGCAGCGATAAACCCGTGCGGCTCATCTCCGCGACGAACCGCATCTACAAGGCCTGCGGCCTGAACGACCTCGAGCAGCTCGAGAACTGCCCCGAGTACGACCCGAACGTCACGCTGACCGCCGAGCTGATGGAGCAGTACCTCAAGGGCAAGAGCAAGGTGCCGGCTTGAGTTCAGTTGCCGCGGCGCACGCTGCGCCGCGGCACGCGTGGCGCGAGCTGTGGCTGATCACCATCGGTCACGGCCTCACGCACTGGTATCCGGCGACGTTCTATCTGCTGCTGCCGCTGATCGGCGCCGAGCTCGGCCTGTCGTACAGCCAGATCGGGCTGATCATGACCTGCCAGTACATGGCCTCCGCGGTGGCCAACGTGCCGGGCGGCGTGCTGGTGGATACGGTGGGCCGCAAGGGCCTGCTGATGGGCATCTCGCTCTTCTGGGTCGGATTTCCCTACCTGCTGATCAGCTTCACGCACAGCTACGCGATGCTGCTCGTGTGCATCGCGCTGGTGGGCTTCGGCAACGCCCTCTGGCATCCGACTGCGATCCCGACGCTCGGGCAGCGCTATCCGGAGCGCAAGGGCCTGGTCCTCTCGCTGCATGGCATGGGTGGCAACGTCGGCGACGCCATCGCGCCGCTCGTCATCGGCGCCGCGCTGGCGGTGTTCTCCTGGCGCGAGGTGGTGGTGCTGAACGTGGCGCCGGGCCTGGTGGTCGCGCTGCTCATGTTCACGATGCTCGGCACGATCCGGCTCGGCGCCAAGAAGACGCAGCATGCCGACGGCCAGTCGTTCGGGCAGTACATGGCGGGTCTGCGGCAGCTCCTCCGTAGTCGCGCGCTGATTCTCCTGTGCACCGGCTCGTCTTTCCGGACCATGACGCAGACCGCGCTGCTCACCTTCCTGCCGGTCTATCTCGCACACGACAGGGGCTATTCGCCGGCATTGGTCGGCGCCTGCCTGTTCGCGCTGCAGGCGGCGGGATTTGCGGCTGCGCCTGTCGCCGGGCACATGTCCGACCGCATGGGGCGCAAGCAGATTCTGATGGGCAGCATGCTGACGAGCGCGGTGGTGCTCGCGCTGATGGGCTTCGCGGGTGCCTCGCCGCTGTTCATCTTCCTGATCGCCGTGCTCGGCTTCTTCCTCTACGCGACGCGCCCGGTGATCCAGGCCTGGATGCTCGACGTCACGCCGAAGAACATGGGTGGCTCGAGCATCGGCGTGCTGTTCGGCGCGCAGGCGGTAGGCGGCGCGCTCGGGCCGCTCTTCGGCGGCATGGTGGCCGATCGCTACGGCCTGCTCGCCACGTTCTACTTCCTCGCCGCGACCATCGTGGTCGCCAACCTGCTCGTCTTCTGGACGCCGATGACGGCAGACCAGGCCGCTAAAGCATGAGGGTTGCGGCGTTCCTGCTGCTCGCGACCTGCGCGTGCGCTGCGGCCGCGAGCGAAGTGACCGTGATGCGGCCGAGCAGCATCATTTCCCAGGAATGGGCCTACTACATCATTGTCGGCGAGCGTGCGGTGGCGGATCTGCAATCGGGCGAGCGCGTGACCCTGCAGGTTCCTCCCGATACCCGCGCGCTCGTGATTCAGTGCCCGACAACGCTGGGCGGCTATGAGGAGAGCCGGCTCGACTACGATTTCAAATCGAACCCGACGGCATTTTTTGTCCTTTCGCCCAGGTCCGACTGCGTTGCCATCAGGGCGCTCGATGCCAAAGCCGCCGCGTCGTTCCTGCGCGAGACGCGCGTGCGGGCAAACCGCGCGCTCGAGTATGACAAGCCGAGGGCGGTAACTCCTGCGGCGTCCGCCGCAGCGCCGGCTTCGGCGCCGGCGGCGGCAGCCGATGCTCGCGCCAAGGACCCGATCGGCGCCGCGACGGCTGCCTGGGTCGAGGCGTTCAACAGCCGCGATGCCGCGCGCCTCGGCGCGCTTTACGATGGCGATGCCGTGTTGACGGACGCCGGCGAATCGGGCCCAAGGGTAGGCGCGGCAGCCATCGCCGACTACTACAAGGAAGTCGTTCGGCGTCCGACGCAGCGCGCTGCCCTGGGTGAGCGAAGCGTCCGGCGTTTCGGCGATACCGCGATCGACAGCGGCAGCTTGACGTATTTCGAGATGCGCGACGGCACTGCCACCACGACGCCCGGACGGTACAGCCTCACGTACCAGAACCGTGGCGGAAGATGGCTGATCGTCGATCACCACGTCTCGCCGGCGCCGCGCTAAGCTGAGTTGATGCTCGAGCTCGCCCCGCGCCTGCGCGCGATCGTCGCGCAGGAATACCCGCGTTTTTCCGACGCCGAATACGCCCGCCGGCACCGTGCTTTGCAGGCCGTGATGGAGCATGCAGGCGTCGATCATCTGCTGGTCATCACCGACCACCGTACCGGCAACGCGCCGCAGTGGGTCACCGGCTGGCCCGGGACCGTAGAGGCGTACGTGATCTTCAAGCCCGGCGAGACGATGACGATGCACGTCGAGTGGTTCAACCACTTTCCGCTGGCGAAGAAGCTGGCGAAAAGCTGCGACGTGCGCTGGGGCGAGCACCGCGGCATCGCACTCACCATCGCTGAGCTCAAGCGGCGCGGCGCCA
>DASWER010000594.1:0-5259 GCA_036394655.1 Burkholderiales bacterium | reverse complement strand
TGGCGGCTACATCGTCATGCAGGCCCGCGGCTGGGACTATGCCACCGAGGACGGGCCGGGTCCCGGCTTCTTCCCGCTGTGGTATGGCCTGGGCATCCTCGCGTGCGCCGCTTTCCTGGTTTTCTTTGGGAAAGACAGCCCAGCTGATTGGCGCGGCGCGGGACGCGCGCTCGCCACGTGGGCGGTGCTGGCGGCTTGCATCGCGGCTCTCAAGTTCGTCGGCTTCGCGATCAGCTTCGCCGCGCTCACATTCTTCATCGTCGCGGTGATGTACCGGCGCCCGCCGGGTGTCGCGGCGCTGGTGGCGCTCGGCGTGGTCGCCGGGTTCTACCTCGTGTTCCCGCTCGCCCTCGGCGTGGCGCTGCCGTAATGGACATCGCCGCCGGACTGCTGCAGGGCTTCGCGGTGGCGCTGCAGCCGGCGAACCTGCTGTGGTGCTTCGTCGGCGTGCTGCTCGGCACGGTGGTGGGCATCATGCCGGGTCTCGGACCGCCGGCGACCATCGCCATGCTGCTGCCGATCACGGCGCTGATGAATCCGGCCGGCGCGATGATCATGCTCGCCGGCATCTACTACGGCGCGAAGTACGGCGGCTCGACGACCTCGATCCTGCTCAACGTGCCGGGCGAATCGGCCTCGGTGGTGACCTGCCTCGACGGCTATGCGATGGCCCGCAAAGGCCGCGCCGGCGCCGCGCTCGGCATCGCCGCGATCGCTTCCTTCATTGCCGGCACCGTCGGCGTGCTGGGGCTCATGCTGGTGGCGCCGCCGCTCGCGCGCTTCGCGCTCGCCTTCAGCGCGCCCGAATACTTCGCGCTGATGGCGTTCGGCCTCTCGATGGTGGTGCTGCTGGCCGGGCGCTCGATGGCCAAGGCGCTGCTCGCGATGCTGGTCGGGCTGTGGATCGCCGGCATCGGGACCGACCTTTTCACCAGCACCTCGCGCTTCACCTTCGGCCGCATGGAGCTTCTGTCGGGCATCGACTTCGTGGTCGTGGCGATTGGCATCTTCGCCATCGGCGAGGTGCTCGCCAATCTCGAGGCGCGCGAGGAGCCGCAACTCCTGCCGGTGCCCAAGGGCCTGCGCAACTTGCTGCCGACGATGCAGGACCTGCGCGATTGCCGCTTCGCCTTCGCCCAGGGCTCGGTGATCGGTTTTCTCGTCGGCGTGCTGCCGGGCGCGGGCTCGACCATCGCCTCGTTCATTTCGTACGGCGTAGAGAAGGCGTTCTCGCGGCGCCGCGAGGAGTTCGGCAGCGGCGTGATCGAAGGCGTGGCGGCGCCCGAAGGCGCGAACAATTCCGAGACCGGCGGCGCACTGGTGCCGCTGCTCACGCTCGGCATCCCGGGCTCGGGCACCACCGCGATCCTGCTAGCGGCGCTGGTCCTCTGGGGCTTCAAGCCCGGGCCACTCTTCATCGCCGAGAACCCCAACCTCTTCTGGGGGCTGGTGGCGAGCATGTACATCGGCAACGTGATGCTGCTGATCCTCAATCTGCCGCTGGTGCCGCTGTTCGCGCAGGTGCTGCGCACGCCGGTCTACGTGCTCTATCCGCTGATCCTCGGCGTCTCGATCGTCGGCATTTACGCCTCGTCCGGCAGCCTGTTCGACCTGATGCTGCTCTCGGGCTTCGGCCTGCTCGGGTATCTCATGCGCAAGCTCGACTATCCGAGCGCGCCGCTGATCCTCGGTCTGGTGCTCGGCGGCGCCATGGAGCGCGCGCTGCGCCAGTCGCTGATGATGTCGGAGGGCAGCCTGACGATCCTCGTTTCGCGGCCGATCTCGGCGGTGATGCTATCGTTTGCGCTGCTGATTTTGCTGGTTCCGCTTTTCTCGCGATTCAATTCGTGGCGCTTGCGCGCACTGGAGCAGAAGGACTAATGAAAATATTTCCGGCACTGGTCACGGCGCTGGTCGCGACGCAGGCGCAGGCTTTCACGCCGACGCGCCCGATCGAAGTGGTGGTGCACACCGGCCCCGGCGGCGGCAGCGATCTGCTCGCGCGCGCGGCGGTGCTGATAATCGAGAAGGAGAAGCTCGCGCCAGTGCGCATGCAGGTCGTGAACAAGCCCGGCGGTGGTTCCACTCTGGCTGCCGCCTACCTTTTCGAGAAGAAGGGCGATCCCCATACGATCGGTTTTTTCACCGGCGTGTGGCTGACCAGCCCGATCACCACCGCCGAGGCCAAAGTGACGCTGCGCGATCTGACACCGATCGCGCGGCTGGTGCTCGAGCCCGCGGTGATTGCGGTGAAGGCCGACGCGCCGTACAAAACGCTCGGCGATTTCGTCGCCGTGGCGAAAAAGAATCCCGGCCAGCTCAAGCAATCGGGCGGCTCCGTGACCAGCCGCGACAACGTCGTGCGCCAACTCCTGCAGAAGTCGAGCGGCGCGCGCTGGGCCTTCATCTCCTTCCCCGGCGGCGGCGAGCGCATCTCGGCGCTGCTCGGCGGCCATGTCAACATGATGGTGATCGAGCCCTCCGAGGCCGGCGAGCATATCCGCGCGGGCAACATGCGCGTGCTCGCGCAGGTGAGCGAAAAGCGCCTGGCGGGCTTTCCGAATGCGCCGACGCTCAAGGAGGCGGGCTTCGATGTGCCTTCGGTGCCGCAGGTGCGCGGCGTAGTCGCGCCGCCGGGAATCGCGGCGGATAACGTCGCCTATTGGGAAGACATCTTTCGCAAGCTCACGCGCACCGCGTCGTGGCGCAAATTCCTCGAAGACAACCAGTTCGAGGACGGCTACCAGAACGCTACGGAGCTCGCCAGGTTCTACGACGAGTTCACCAGCCAGATGCGCGGCATCCTGCAGGAAGCAGGCGTCAAGATCGTGCGCTGAACGCCATGCGGGCGCTGCGCATTCACGGCTACGGCGGGCTGGAGGTACTGCGCCTCGACGAGGTGCCCAAGCCGAGCGCCGGACCTGCGCAGCTGCTGGCGAAGGTGAAGGCGGCGAGCGTCAACCCCATCGACTGGAAGATGCGCCGCGGCCTGCTGGCGAGCATCTTTCCGCTTTCGTTGCCTCGCACCCTGGGGCGCGACTGCGCCGGCGAGACGAACGGTGAGCTGATCGCCGGCGTAGCAGACCCGCGCACCGACGGCACCCACGCCGAATATGCCGTACTGCCGGAAGCCGCGACTGCGCCCGTTCCAGCCGGGCTCGACGCGGTCGCAGCCGCGAGCCTTTGCGTTGCTGGTCTCTCAGCCTGGGTTGCGCTCGTTGAGGTCGCGCAAGTGCAAAGCGGTATGCGCGTGCTGATCCATGGCGGCGCGGGTGGGGTCGGCAGCCTGGCGATCCAGATCGCGCGGCAGCTGGGTGCGACGGTATTCACCACCTCGACCCAGGGGGAATACTGCCGCCAGCTTGGCGCCGACAGGGTGATCGACTATCGCGTTGAAAATTTTGCCGATGCTGGAGCTTACGACGTGGTGCTCGATACGCTGGGCGGCGAGCCGCACGTGCGGTCGCTCGCGGCGCTGAATCCCGGTGGCGTGCTGGTCGCGCTTTCGGCGAGCCCGCTGCCGCCGCATGCGCCAAGGCCCGACGTCCGCGTGGAAAAGCCGCCGATCCAGGCGACCCGGCAGCGGCTGGAAAAAATCTTTGACTGGGCGGTGCGCGGCAGGCTTCGGGCGCAGGTGAGGCAGAAATTCGCGCTGGACGAGGCGCCGCAGGCCTACGCGGCCGCCGAAGCGGCGCACGGCAGGGGTAAGATCGTGCTGCAGATTTCCTGAGGAGGAGAGCATGGCTATGATCCGTTTCACCGTCGACGGCAAGCGTGTTTCCGTCGAAGCGCAGCCCGAGATGCCGCTGCTCTACGCACTGCGCGGCGAACTTAACCTGAACAATCCGCACTTCGGCTGCGGGCTCGCGCAGTGCGGCGCCTGCACCGTGCACGTGGAGGGCGAGCCGGTGCGCTCGTGCGTCCTGCCGGTCTCAGCGGTCGGGAACAAGAAGGTGACGACGATCGCCGGCCTTGGCACGCCCGACAAACCGCACCCGCTGCAGGAAGCGTATGTCGCCGAAGGAGTGCCGCAATGCGGCTACTGCATCAACGGCTGGGTGATGACCGCGGCTGCGGCGCTGAAGAAGAATCCGAAGGCGAGCGATGCCGAGCTGCGCGAGGCACTGGCGGGGCTGAAATGCCGCTGCGGCACGCACGTCGCGATCATGCGCGCCGTCAAGCGCGCGCAATCGACAATGGTCTGAGGAGACGCCAATGGACCGTCGCGAATTTCTCAAAACTTCCGGGGCGCTGGTCGTCTCGTTTACGGTTCCCGCTGCCGACGTTCTGGCGCAGTCCGGCAAGCCGCCGCTCGTGCCTGGCGAGCTCGATTCGTGGATCGCGGTGCTGCCGAATGGCAACGTGCAGGCCTTCTTCGGCAAGATGGACATGGGGCAGGGGCTCGACGTCGCGGTCGCCCAGATCGTGGCCGAAGAGCTCGATGTCGGCTTCGACAAGGTCGCCGTATTCATGGGCGACACCGGATCGTCGTGCAACCAGGGCGGCGCTTCCGGCAGTACGGGCGTATCGAACGGCGCACGCCTGCTGCGACGCGCGGCAGCCGAAGCGCGCAGGGTGCTGGTCGAGCGTGGAGCAGAAAAGCTGAAAGCGCCGGTGGCGCAGCTGCGCGTCGAAGACGGCACGGTGATCGGGCCGCAAGGCAAAACCACGTACGCGGAGCTCGTCGGCGGCCGCTACTTCAATCACAAAGTGGAATGGAACAAGCAGACCGGCAATCCGATGGACATCAGCGTACCGGCAAAGCCCAAGGCGCCCTCCGAGTACAAGGTGGTGGGCAAGCCTTTGCCGCGCCGCGACGTGGCCTGGAAAGTCTTCGGCACCGACGAGTTCATCACCGAGGTGCGGGTACGCGGCATGCTGCACGCCCGCGTCATCCGTCCGCCCCGCGCCGCGTGCAAGGTGCGCAGCATCGACGAGAGTTCGATCAAGGGCATCCGTGGCGCGCAGGTGATTCGCGAGAAGGATTTCGTCGCGGTCGTCGCGCCGAAGGAGTGGGACGCGGTGCGCGCGGCGCAGAGCCTGAAGGTCGACTGGGAGCTGCTGGACGCTCCATTCCCGCCGATGGACCAGCTCTACGAGCACATCCGGGGCGCGAAGGTCGTCAAGCGCCAGGACGAGGTGAAGAAAGGCGACATCGCTGCGGGTTTCAATACGCCCGGCGTGAAGGTGGTCGAGGCGCAGTACGAATGGCCGTTCCAGTCGCACGCCAGCATGGGGCCGGCGTGCGCCGTAGCCGAA
>DASWER010000593.1:0-14725 GCA_036394655.1 Burkholderiales bacterium | reverse complement strand
TATTGCGCCGCGCGCGCGTGCTCTCCCGCCTTGGCGTATTCGAGCCCGAGCGAATAGCGCAGGAGCGCACCGTCGCGCGCGGTGCCGAGCAGCTTCTCAAGGCTGGAAATCATTAGGCTAAGATAACCCGCATGAAGACCCCGATCCAGACGCGCAACGCGCCCGAGGCGATCGGCACCTATTCGCAGGCGGTGCGCGCCGGCGACACGGTCTATCTGTCGGGCCAGATCGGGCTCGATCCGGCGACGATGCAGCTTGCCGAAGGCATCGAGGCGCAGGCGCATCGCGTGTTCCGCAATCTCGAGGCGGTCGCGGCGGCAGCGGGTTCGGGCCTCGAGCACTGCGTGCGCATGACGGTTTATCTCACGGACCTGGCCCATTTCGCGCGCGTGAACGAGATCATGGCGCAATACGTGCGCGAGCCCTATCCGTCGCGCGCTGCGGTCGGCGTCGCCGGCCTGCCGCGCGGCGCACTGGTCGAGATCGACGCCATCCTGCACGCGGGGTGAAGCCCGGCAAGCTCGAGAAGCTGGGGCTGCGATCCCGCCTCGACTTCATCCTGCATCTGCCGCTGCGCTATGAGGACGAGACCGTCCTCACTACGGTCCATGCCGCGCCGCCCGGCCGTCCCGTGCTGGTGGAGGCGCGCGTGCAGCGCGCGGCCATCGTTCTCCGCGGCAAGCGCCAGCTGGTCGTGAATGCCGAGGGGCTGGTGCTGCGCTTCTTTCACTTTCGCAACACCCAGCTTGCGCAGTTCAAGCAGGCCATAGAGCAAGACCGGTACGTGCGCGCCTTCGGCGAGGTGCGCCGCGGCCTGCTTGGAGCGGAAATGGCGCATCCGCGCTATCGCTTCGTCGAGCCGGGTCAACCGCTGCCCGAGACGCTGACGCCGGTCTATCCCGCGACCGCGGGCATTGGCCAGGGGACCTTGCGTCCCAAGGTGCTCGAGGCACTCGACGCCGGCCCGCTCGAGGACACTGTACCGCCCGACCTGCGCGCCCGATACGCGCTGCCGGCCTTCGACGAGTCGGTCCGGCTCTTGCATCGCCCGCCGCCGGGCATCGATGCCGCATCGCTCGTCGAGCGTACGCATCCGGCGTGGCGACGCGTCAAGTTCGATGAGCTGCTCGCGCAACAGCTATCGCTGCGCTTCGCCTACCGCAAGCGTCGCAGCCGCATGGCCCCGGTGCTGCGCGCCGATGGCGCGCTCCTCAAGGCGTTCGCGCACCGGCTGCCGTTCAAGCTCACGCGCGCACAGACACGCGCGATGAACGATGTCCTGCGCGATCTGGTGCAGCCCCATCCGATGCAGCGCCTGCTGCAGGGCGACGTCGGCAGCGGCAAGACCGTGGTCGCGGCGATCGCCTGCCTGGCCGCAGCCGACTCGGATCATCAGGCCGCGGTGATGGCGCCGACCGAGATCCTTTCCGAGCAGCACGCGCGCAAGTTCGACGAATGGTTAGCGCCCCTCGGCGTGCGCATTGCCTGGCTGCATGGCTCGTTAGCCGCGAAAGATAAAAAGCAGGCGCTCGCTGCAATCGCTTCAGGCGAGGCGCAGATCGCCATCGGCACCCATGCGCTGGTGCAAAAGGGCGTCGAGTTCGCGCGCCTGGGCCTCGCCGTGGTCGACGAGCAGCATCGCTTCGGCGTGCAGCAGCGGCTCACGCTGCGCAAGAAAGGCGACGACAGCTTGCCGCACCAGCTGATGATGAGCGCCACGCCTATCCCGCGCACGCTCTCCATGACCTACTTCGCCGACCTCGACGTTTCGGTGATCGACGAGCTGCCGCCCGGACGCCGGCCGGTGGCCACGCGCCTGTTTGCCGGCGCCCGCCGTGCGGACGTGCTCGCGCGCATCCGCGCCGCGTGCGGGGAGGGAGAGCAGGCTTACTGGGTGTGCCCGGTAATCGAAGACTCGAAGGAGGGTGTGCAGACCGCGGTCGAAACCTACGAGCGACTGCGCAGGGAGCTTTCGGATCTGGAGGTCGGACTACTGCATGGCCGCCTGTCGCCCGCGGCAAAGGCCGCGGTGATGCAGCGCTTCGTTGCCGGAGAGGTCCAGCTTCTCGTCTGCACCACGGTGATCGAGGTCGGCGTCGACGTGCCGAATGCCTCGCTGATGGTGATCGAGAGCGCCGAACGCTTCGGCCTCGCGCAGCTGCACCAGCTGCGCGGCCGCATCGGCAGGGGGGCGCGCGACAGCGTGTGCATTCTGCTTTTCGGCGAAACGCTGTCGCAGACCGCCCGCGACCGGCTGGAGATCGTCTTCAAGAGCACCGACGGCTTCCAGATCGCGCAACGCGATCTCGAGCTGCGCGGGCCGGGCGAGTATTTGGGCGAGCGGCAAAGCGGCGAGCCGCTGCTGCGCTTCGCGAATCTCGAGCGCGACGGCGAGCTGGTGGCCCAGGCGATCGAGGCGGCGGCAGAGATGCTGGAGCGCCATCCCGCAGCCGCGCGCGCGCACGTCGAGCGTTGGCTCGGCCGCCGCAGGGATCTGACGCAGGTATAAGTTATCCTGCGAACGTGGATCTCGCCTTCATCGCAAGGCGCCTGGACGCGTATGAGCGTCTCATCCGCCTCGACAAGCCAATCGGAACGCTGCTGCTCCTCTGGCCGACGCTGTGGGCGGTGTGGCTCGCGGCTGACGGACGGCCCGCTGCCGGCGTCGTGCTCATTTTCGTGCTCGGTACGCTGCTCATGCGATCGGCCGGCTGCGCGCTCAACGATTACGCCGATCGCGATTTCGATCCGCACGTCGAGCGCACGCGCAATCGCCCGCTCGCCGCGCGCGAGATCGCGCCGTGGGAAGCGCTCGCCGTGGGCGCCGCGCTGGCCGCCGCAGCGTTCGGGCTGGTGCTGCACCTCAACCGTTTCGCCTTGCTGCTGTCGTTCCTCGGGCTCGGCATCGCTGCAAGCTATCCTTTCGCCAAGCGCTTCTTCGCCTTGCCGCAGGCCTACCTGGGCATCGCCTTCGGCTTCGGCATACCGATGGCCTACGCCGCGATCCAGGAGCGCCTGCCGCTCGAGTGCTGGCTGCTGCTCGCCGCCAATGTGTTCTATGCCTTCGCGTACGACACCGAGTACGCCATGGTCGACCGCGACGACGATGCGAAGCTCGGCATCCGCACTTCCGCGCTGACTCTCGGCCGCTGGGACGTGGCCGGGGTGATGGCGAGCTATGCGCTGATGCTGGCGCTGCTGGCCGCGCTCGGTGCGCTGCGCGAGCTGCGCTGGCCTTACTATGCGGGGCTCGCTGTCGCGGGCGCGATGATGCTTTATCACTGGACGCTGATCCGCAGCCGCAGCCGCGAGGGCTGCTTCAAAGCTTTCCGCCACAACAACTGGGTCGGTGGCGTGATCTTCATCGGCATCGCCGCGAGCCTGGCACTGGCATGAACGACGAATCGCAGATGGCGCTGGTGCGCTTCGACTTCACCAGCGGCGCGCTGCGCGGCTCGCAGCTGATGCTCTATCCGCGCTGCCTGGTGCACCGCAGCGAGTCGCATCTCGAGACCATGCCGCTCGCGCGTGTCACCGCGCTCAAGGTGTCGTTCGAGCGCGAGCCGCGCCGCCTGGGCTGGGGCGTCGCCCTGGTGATCGTCGGGCTTTTGCTGCTCGCGATCTCGGGGCCGCTCGGCAGTTTCGCCCACGGCGCGGCGCAGGAGATGACGGCGAGCGGCCAGGGCGTGGCGCGCGCGCTGCTCAGCTTTTTCCGCTTCATCGAGGTGATCGCCGCGCTGCTGCCGGCGCTTGCCCTGGCTGCTGCGGTTGGCGGCGCGGCGCTCGCCGCGTTCGGCTGGCGCGGCTCGACCACCTTGACCGTCGCGCTGGGGGGTACCGAGCGCATCTTCTCGGCGCGCGGGCGCGATACGCTGCTGCTCGATTTTGCCGAGATGGCCGCCGAGCGCCTGATGGCTACCACGCGATGAGCTATCGCGACCTGCGCGAGTTCCTGACCCAGCTCGAAGCGCGCGGCGAACTGAAGCGCATCGCCACCCCGGTCTCGCCGCGGCTCGAGATGACGGAAATCTGCGACCGCGTGCTGCGCGCGGGCGGACCGGCGCTGCTGTTCGAGCGGCCCGCCGGGCACGAGATCCCGGTGCTCGCCAATCTCTTCGGCAGCGTCTCGCGCGTCGCCGCCGCCATGGGCGCGAAAGACGCCGCCGAGCTGCGCGAGGTCGGAAAACTGCTCGCCTATCTCAAGGAGCCCGAGCCGCCGAGCGGCCTGCGCGATCTTTGGGAGAAATTTCCGATCTTCAAGCGCGTGCTCGACATGGCGCCGAAGGAGCGCTCGTCGCCGCCTTGCCAGGAAGTGGTGCACCAGGGGAAGGACGTGGATCTGGCGCATCTGCCGGTGCAGACCTGCTGGCCGCAGGATGCCGGCCCGCTCATCACCTGGGGCCTCACGGTCACGCGCGGCCCGCAGAAGAAGCGCCAGAACCTCGGCATCTACCGCCAGCAGGTGATCGCGCCGAACCGGCTCATCATGCGCTGGCTCGCGCATCGCGGCGGCGCGCTCGATTTCCGCGACCACTTGGCGGTCTCGCAGGCGCCCTTTCCCGTCGCGGTCGCGCTGGGCGCCGACCCGGCGACCATGCTCGCCGCGGTCACGCCGATCCCCGACACGCTCGGCGAATACCAGTTCGCCGGATTGCTGCGCGGCGCGCGCACCGAGCTCGCCACCTGCATCGGCAGCGATCTGCAGGTCCCGGCAAGCGCTGAAATCGTGCTGGAAGGCGTGATCCATCCGGGCGACAGCGCGGAAGAAGGCCCGCACGGGGATCACACCGGTTATTACAACGAGGCTGAGCGCTTCCCGGTATTCACGGTCGAGCGCATCACCACGCGGCGCTCGCCCATCTATCACTCCACCTACACCGGCAAGCCGCCCGATGAGCCCGCGATCCTCGGCATGGCGCTGAACGAGCTTTTCGTGCCGCTCATCGCCAAGCAGTTCCCGGAGATCCTGGATTTCTATCTGCCGCCGGAGGGCTGCTCCTATCGGCTCGCCGTGGTGCGCATGGGCAAGCAGTACCCTGGGCATGCCAAGCGCGTGATGTTCGGCATCTGGAGCTATTTGCGCCAGTTCATGTACACCAAGTTCATCATCGTGTGCGACGAGGACATCGACGTGCGCGACTGGAAGGAAGTCATCTGGGCGTTGACGACGCGCGCCGATCCCGCCCGGGATTGCGTGGTGGTGGAAAACACGCCGATCGACTACCTCGACTTCGCCAGCCCGGTCTCCGGGCTGGGCGCAAAGATGGGAATCGACGCCACCAATAAGTGGCCCGGCGAGACCGAGCGCCGCTGGGGACGGCCGATCGTCATGGACGCGACGGTGAAGCGCCGGGTCGATTCGTTATGGCGCGAGTTGGGGCTGTAGGCTTGTCGTAGACCCATTCGAGCAGCGCATCCATTGCCGCGTCGGCCTGCGGCGCGTTGGGATGGTTGACGATCATGACCACGACATGGCGGCGTCCGCCGCGATCGAACACGTAGCCGGCGATCGCGCGCGCATCGGACAGCAGGCCGGTCTTGATGTGGGCATTGCCGGCGACGCGCTCGCCGCGCAGGCGCTTGCGCATCGTGCCGTCGGTCGCGACCACCGGCAGCGAAGAGATGAATTCCGGCATCACCGGGCTGCGCCAGGCCGCAGCGAGCAATGCCGCCATGTGCTGCGCGCTGATGCGCTCGATGCGCGAAAGCCCCGAGCCGTTCTCGAGCACCAGCTCGGGTGCGGCGATTTTCTTGGCGGCGACCCATTCCTTGATGACGCGCGCCGCCTCCCCGGTGCGCGCCGGCGGCCCGCCAAGCTCGGCGCCGAGGGTGAGAAACAGCTGGCGCGCCATCACGTTGTTCGAGAACTTGTTGATGTCGCGCACGATCTCGGCGAGCGGCTCCGACTCGTGCACGTAGACCAGCCGCGCCGCGGGCGAGGCACTGCCCTCGCGCAGCGTTCCCGACCAGGTGCCGCCCATCTCGCTCCAGAGCTGGCGGATCATCGCCGCCACGTATTCCTGCGGCTCGTGCAGCGCGATGTTGAGATCGCGCTCGCCGCAGGAGAGCGGATAGGTGCCGACGAAGCTCGCGCGCGGCGGGCGCGACTGGAACGAGGCCTGGATCTGCTCGCGGAAGGCGCGCGTGCCGTCGGGGCAGCTGGCGCCGCCGAGCTTGAGTTGGTTGACGATTTCCAGGCCCGGCAGCGCCGGCTCGGCGAAGACCCGCACCGTGTTGTCGGGTTCCGGCACGAAGGTGAAGCGCAGCGATTTGAAATTGACCAGCAGCGCGTCGGGCGCGACGTTGTAGGGCCGGAAAACGTCGCTGTCGAACGGGCTGTATTGCACCGCCCCGAAAAAGCTGCGGTCGAGCACGATGTCGCCCGGGATCTCGCGCAGGCCGCGGCCGCGCAGATTGCGCAGCAGCATCCAGAAGCTCTCGTAATTGAGCTTCGGATCACCGTAGCCGCGCAGCACGAGCTGCGTCGCGTCGAGGTAGACCTCGGTCTTCCAGCGGTAGGCGGGTCCGAGGAGCTCGAGCGCCGCATAGGTGGTGACCAGCTTCATGGTCGACGCCGGGTTCATCGCTGCCTGGCCCCGCATGGCCACCGTGGGCTGCACGGCACCCAACTCCTGCACCCAGGCCGAGACGCTGGCCTGGGGAATGCCGGCGGCGCGCAGGGCATCGAGGGCTTTTTTGGGCAAATCAGCCGCGCCGGCCTTGAAACCAAAGGCTGCCGCCGCTATCATTAGCACTCGTCCGAGCCGAGTGCTAAACGGCACCGGTTTCCAGGATTTCAGGGGTTCGAGCATCGCAACCCGTTGCAGGACATCGTATTTTCAACGTTTTTTCGAATTTGGGAGCCCGCATGAAAATTCGTCCGTTGCATGACCGCGTGATCGTCAAGCGCATCGAAGAGGAGCGCAAGTCCGCCGGTGGCATCGTCATTCCCGACACCGCCGCCGAGAAACCCGACCAGGGCGAGATCGTCGCCGTGGGCAAGGGCAAGAAAGACGACAACGGCAAGCTCATTCCGATCGACGTCAAGGTCGGCGACCGCGTGCTGTTCGGCAAGTACTCCGGCCAGACCGTGAAAGTAAAAGGCGATGAGCTCCTCGTGATGCGCGAGGAAGACATCATGGGCGTAATCGAAGGCGCCTGAGCAATCGAATCCATTAGGAGAGAGAAACAATGCCAGCCAAAGAAGTGAGATTCCACGAGGGCGCCCGCGCGAAGATGGTTCATGGCCTGAACATCTTGGCCGACGCCGTCAAAGTGACGCTGGGGCCGAAGGGCCGCAACGTCGTGCTCGAGCGCTCGTTCGGCGCCCCGACCGTCACCAAGGACGGCGTGTCCGTAGCCAAGGAGATCGAGCTGAAGGACAAGTTCGAGAACATGGGCGCGCAGATGGTGAAGGAAGTCGCCTCCAAGACCTCGGACGTCGCCGGCGACGGCACCACCACCGCCACCGTGCTCGCCCAGGCGATCGTGCGCGAGGGCATGAAGTTCGTCGCCTCGGGCATGAACCCGATGGACCTGAAGCGCGGCATCGACAAGGCGGTGATCGCCGTGGTCGAGGAGCTGAAGAAGGTCTCGCGGCCCTGCTCGAGCTCCAAGGAAATCGCGCAGGTCGGCTCGATCTCGGCCAACGCCGACGCCAACATCGGCAAGATCATCGCCGACGCGATGGACAAGGTCGGCAAGGAAGGCGTGATCACGGTCGAGGACGGCAAGTCGCTCGAGAATGAGCTCGACCTGGTCGAAGGCATGCAGTTCGACCGCGGCTATCTGTCGCCGTACTTCATCAACAACCCCGAGAAGCAGATCGCGGTGCTCGAGGATCCGTACATCCTGCTGCACGACAAGAAGATCTCGTCGATCCGCGAGCTGCTGCCGATCCTGGAGCAGGTGGCCAAGGCCGGCAAGCCGCTCTTGATCATCGCCGAGGAAGTCGAGGGCGAAGCACTGGCCACACTGGTGGTGAACAACATCCGCGGCATCCTCAAGACCGTCGCGGTCAAGGCGCCGGGCTTCGGTGACCGCCGCAAGGCGATGCTGGAGGACATGGCGGTCCTCACCGGCGGCACGGTGATCAGCGAAGAGCTCGGGCTCAAGCTCGAGAACGCGACGATCAAGGATCTCGGCCGCGCGAAGAAGGTGGAAGCCGCCAAGGAGAACACCACCATCATCGACGGTGCCGGCGACAAGAAGCAGATCGAGGCGCGCGTCAAGCAGATCCGCGTGCAGATCGACGAGGCGACCAGCGATTACGACAAGGAAAAGCTGCAGGAGCGCGTGGCGAAGCTCGCCGGCGGCGTGGCGGTGATCAAGGTGGGCGCCGCGACCGAAGTCGAGATGAAGGAGAAGAAGGCCCGCGTCGAGGACGCGCTGCATGCAACGCGCGCGGCGGTCGAGGAAGGCATCGTCCCCGGCGGCGGCGTGGCGTTCATCCGCGCCAAGCAGGCGCTCGAAGGCAAGCTCAAGGGCGACAACCACGACCAGGAAGCCGGCATCAAGATCGTGATGAAGGCGCTCGAAGAGCCGATGCGCATCATCGTCGACAACGCCGGTGCCGAGCCTTCGGTGGTGCTCAACAAGGTGCTCGAGAGCAAGGGCAACCACGGCTTCAACGCGCAGACCGAGGAGTTCGGTGACATGGTGCAGATGGGCGTCATCGACCCGACCAAGGTGGCGCGCACCGCGCTGCAGAATGCCGCGTCGGTCGCCGGCCTGATGCTCACGACCGACGCGATGGTCGCCGAGCTGGTGGAAGAGAAGAAGGGTGGCGGCGGTGGCCACGACCACGGCGGCATGGGCGGCATGGGCGGCATGGGCGGGATGGACATGTAATTGCCGTAGCAGCCGAACTGTTGAAAGGGGCCCGCAAGGGCCCCTTTTCTTTTGTAGACTGCATTGGCAGAGGAGGGCGGATGCGGATACTCGTCGCGGAAGACGACGCGGTCCTTGCCGAAGCGCTGCAGCGCTCGCTGCGCGAATCCGGGCACGCAGTCGACTGGGTGAAGAACGGCACCGAAGCCGAGGGCGCCGTAGACGTCGAAGACTTCGACCTGCTGATCCTCGACTTGGGCCTGCCCAAGAAATCAGGGCTCGATGTGCTGAAACGGCTGCGCGCGCGCGATTCGCGGCTGCCGGTCCTGATCCTCACGGCAGCCGATGGCATCGGCGACCGCGTGCGCGGCCTCGACGCCGGAGCCGACGATTACCTCGCCAAGCCTTTCGATCTCGCCGAGCTCGAGGCCCGCGTGCGCGCGCTTACGCGCCGCGGCATGGCGGGCGGTGTGACGCTCCTGCGCCACGGCGCGCTCGCCTACGACCAGGTCGGACGCGTGGCGCGGTTGAACGGCGAGCTGCTCGAGCTCTCGGCGCGCGAGCTCAACCTGCTCGAGATCCTGCTCGCCCGAGCGGGACGCCTCGTATCGAAAGACCAGCTGGTGTCGCACCTTTGCGAGTGGGGCGAGGAAGTCTCGCCCAACGCGATCGAGGTGTACGTGCATCGCCTGCGCAAGAAGCTCGAGCCCGGCGGCGTGCGCATCGTCACCGTCCGCGGTCTGGGCTACAGCCTGGAAAAGACCCAGACGGTATAATCCGCGCCTTCCTGTTGGTACCCTTTTTGCACCCCAGCACGGCCAAGTAGCTCAGTTGGTAGAGCAGCGGACTGAAAATCCGTGTGTCGCTGGTTCGATTCCGGCCTTGGCCACCACAGTTCCCGTAGTAGAACGGCGACAGGCCTGCCCGCTGATTCGCGGATATATTAAAAACTGATGGCGGATTCCGACCAGCGCGACGATTCTCTGCTCGGCATCAAGGATCCGTTTCGCCGCATAGTCGAGACGGTGCAGGACTACGGCATCTTCCTGCTCGATCCGCAGGGCCACGTCGCGAGCTGGAACCCGGGCGCGGCGCGCATCAAGGGCTATGCCGCCGCGGAGATCATCGGCCGGCACTTTTCGGTGTTCTATCCGTCCGAGGCGATCGAGCGGCGCTGGCCGCAGCGTGAGCTCGAGGTCGCGGCCGAGCAGGGGCGCTTCGAGGACGAAGGCTGGCGCGTGCGCAAGGACGGCAGCCAGTTCTGGGCGAACGTGGTGATCACGGCGGTGCGCGAGACCTCGGGCGAGCTGCGCGGCTTCGTCAAGGTGACGCGTGATCTCACCGAGCGTCTGCGCCAGCAGGATTCGGTGCGCCAAAGCGAAGAACGCTTTCGCCTGCTGATCGAATCGGTCAAGGATTACGCCATCTTCATGCTCGACACGCAGGGGCGAGTGGCGAGCTGGAACGCGGGCGCCGAGCGCATCAAGGGCTACCGCGCCGACGAGATCATCGGCGAGCACTTCCGCATCTTCTATCACGAGGCTGCGCGGCGCAAAAAATGGCCCGAAGAGGAGCTGCGCAGGGCACGCGAGCTCGGCCGCTTCGAAGACGAGGGCCCGCGCATCCGCAAGGACGGCGCCACTTTCTGGGCCAACGTGGTGATCACGCCGGTGCACGACCACAACGGGGTGCTGCGCGGCTATGCCAAGGTGACGCGCGACCTGAGCGAGCGCAGGCGCATCGAGAACCTGGAGAGCACCGAGCGCCAGACGCAGGAATTTCTCGCCATGCTGGCGCACGAGCTGCGCAATCCGCTGGCACCGATCAGCAACGCGCTGACCCTGCTCGCGCGCAAGCCGACCAGCGATCCCATGGAGATCTGGGTGCGCGAGGTGCTGCAGCGGCAGACGGCGCAGCTCGGCCGCCTGGTCGACGACTTGCTCGACGTCAGCCGCATTACCCGCGCGGCATTGGTGCTCGACCGCAAGCCGCTCGATGTGCGCACCATCCTGCGCCAGGCGGCGGACGCTTCCATGCAATGGTTCGAGCAGAAGCGCCAGTCGCTCACCATCGCCCTCTCCGACGAGCGGCTGGTCGCGGAAGTGGACGAAGTGCGCCTGAGGCAGGTGGTGCAGAACCTGCTCCACAACGCCGCGAAGTACACCCCCGAAGGCGGACGCATCGAGCTCAGCGCTCGAGGCGACGACGCCGACGCGCTGATCAGCGTGCGCGACAACGGCATCGGCATGACGCCCGAGCTGCTCGCCACGGCGTTCGATCTCTTCAAACAGGCGCAGCAAGGCCTCGATCGCACGCAGGGCGGCCTGGGCGTCGGGCTGACGCTGGTGCAGCGGCTGGTGCAGCTGCACGACGGCACGGTCGAGGCGCGCAGCCAGGGTGCGGGGCGCGGCAGCGAGTTCGTGGTGCGCCTGCCGCTGCGCCAGGAGCCGGCGATCGTGCGCCCCTCCACCAATGGGCACGCCGCGGCGCTCGCCGGAGGCACCAGCCGCCGCATCCTGGTGGTGGACGACAATCGCGATGCGGCGCAGGCGTTGCGCCTGCTGCTCGAGGGCGACGGTCATCAGGTGCGTGTCGCGGCCGACGGGCCGAGCGGGCTCGCGCTCGCCAGAGAGTACCGCCCCGAGGTCGCGCTGCTCGACATCGGCCTGCCGAAAATGAACGGCTACGAGCTTGCCCAGCAGATGCGCGCCGACCCGGCGCTCAGCGGCGCGCTGCTCGTCGCCGTGACCGGCTACGGTCAGATGCACGACCGCGCGCGCGCCTCAGCCTCGGGTTTCCATCACCATCTCGTCAAGCCGGTGGATTTCGGCGCGCTGCAGCAGTTGTTGCGCGAGACGGTCTAGGCGCGGCCGGCCACCAGCACGACGTTCGAGCCGCCGAAGGCGAAGGAGTTCGACATCACCGCCTGCGGCGGCGCCACGCGCTCGGCGCGCAGCGGCACGTGGCGCAGCCTGCACGCGGCATCCGGCTGTTCGAGAAACGCGGTCGGCGGCAGCCAGCCGCGCATCAGGGGCAAAAGCGCGGCGGCGAATTCCAGCGCGCCCGCGCCGCCCAGCAGATGGCCGTGCATCGATTTGGTCGAGCTCACCGGTAGGCGCGCCGTGGCTTCGCCGAATACCGCGTTGATCGCTTCGGCTTCGACCACGTCGCCCACGGCGGTCGCCGTGCCGTGCGCATTGAGGTAGCCGATCGCCTGCGCCTCGAGGCGCGATTCAGCGAGCGCCTCGCGCATCGCGCGGATCTGACCGCCGCGGTCGGGCCGCGACATGTGCGCCGCGTCGCAGGAATTGCCGTAGCCCGTCAACAGCGCAAGGATCGGCGCGCCGCGCGCCCTGGCGCGCGTTTCCTCCTCGAGGACGAAGGCCGCCGCGCCCTCGCCCAGCACCAGTCCGCCGCGGCGCTTGTCGAAAGGCTTGCAGCTCGCGGCAGGATCGGCGGCGTCGGCCGGCGCGAGCGTGCGCAGCGCCTGCCATGCGACCAGCGTGCCCGGCGTGAGCAGCGCTTCGGAGCCGCCCGCGATCATGGCGTCGGCGCGGCCGGACTGGATGGTGTGCATCGCCTCGCCGAGCGCCATCGCCGAGGACGAGCACGCGGTGGCGAAATTCGCGAACGGTCCGCGCAGGCCGTGGCGCACGGCGACGTTCGATCCGGCGGCGTTGCTCATCGCCATCACCACCGTCAGCGGCCGCACGCGCCATTCGCGCGCGCCGTAGACCTGCTTGTAGGCGGCTTCCAGGCTGTGAGCGCCGCCCAGCCCCGTGCCCCAGTAGACGCCGGTGCGATCGCTGCCGCCCTCGAGCTTGAGCGTGCTGGAGGAAATCGCCTGCGCGGCGGCGGCCAGCGCGAACTGCGAGGCGCGATCGAGGTTGGCGGCTTCCGCCTCCTTGAACAGCGGCGCCGGCTGCCAATCGATCAGCCCGCCGACCTGCACACCCGAGCCCTGCGCGACTTCCGGCGGCAGCTTGCGAATGCCCGAGCGCGCTTCGCACAGCGCGCGGTGGAAATCATCGAGGCCCGAGCCGAGCGGTGAAATGACGCCCACCCCGGTGACGGCGACGCGCCGCTCGGCCATGCGCGCCTTCAGGCCTTGCCGGCGGCGCCCAGCGCGGCTGCGACGTGACGCTCCAGGTCGCCCAGCGTCTTGATGCCTTTCAGGTCCTCGTCGGACACGCTGACGCCGAACTCCTCCTCGATCTTGAACATGAACTCGATGAAGGACAGCGAATCGATGCCGAGCGAATCGAGCGGCGCCGCCGGATCGAGCGCCTGGGCGTCGAGCGAGAACTCCTTGCTGGCGAGATTCTTGATGCGGGAAAGCGTGTCCATCGGGGGTGGATTATAGACGGTGGTAAAGTCGATTCATGGCCATGGCCCGACCGCGTCGCAAGCCGCGCGACAAGTCCGCGCCGCGCATCTCGGCCGTGCTCGGACTGCAGAAGGTCGAGCTCTTCAAGGGCCTCGACGGCGCGAGCCTGCGCGAGATCGCCCTGCAGTGCAAATGGACGCGCTGCAAGCGCAACGACTATGTGATCCGCCGCCAGGCCACCGACCGCGACGTCTACTTCGTGATCGCCGGCATGGTGCGCGTCACGGCCGCGGCCGGCCGCGGCCGCAAGATCATCCTGCGCGACGTGGCCGCGGGCGACATGGTCGGCGAGCATTCGGCCATCGATGGACGCGCGCACTTCGCCGACGTGGTCGCGGTACGCGAGTCGTTCCTCGCCTCGATGCCGCCGGAGGCGTTCCGCGCCATCCTCGCCAATCACCCCTCGGTGCGCGAGCGGCTGCTGCGGCGCCTCTCCGGCTCGGTGCGCGAGCTGGCCGATCGCCTGCTCGAGCTCGGCGCACAGCGTGTGCCCGAACGGGTGTGGGCCGAGCTGGTGCGCCTCGCCCGAGGGGTCCAATCGGCGAGCGCCTCGAGCGGCAAGGCCGCGCGCATCGAGCGCGCGCCGACGCATAACGAGATCGCCAGCCGGGTCGGCACTTCGCGCGAGGAGGTGACGCGCGAATTCTCGCGCCTGGCGCGCCAGGGCCTGGTCGAGCGCCAGGGACGTGCGCTGGTGCTGCACGACGTGCCGGCGCTGGAAAAGCTGATTGCCGAATGGCGTCCGGAGGAAGTGCCGGGGTTCGCGCTGCCGGAAGAATGGCGGCACCTGAGCCCGCTCGGCGCGCAGCGGCAGCGCCGTGCGTTGCTGGTCGCCGACGCGGTCGAGGCTGCGGAGCTGATGGAGCGCGACGAGGAGCGCACGCTCGAGCGCTGGCGCACCTTCTTCGCCCATGCCAACGCCGAAGTGATCCCGACGCACGCCGGACGCAGCCTGTCGCGCGCGCTGGGCGACGGCTTTCTCGCCGAATTTCCCGACGGCCTGCACGCGGTGCGCTGCGCCTTCGAGCTGCACCAGGATCTCGCGCACTCCAACGCCGAGAGCGGCGCGCCGCCGCTCGGCCTGCGCGTCGGCATCCACGTCGCCGAGGTCATCGTGGAGACGTTCAATGTGCTGGGCGATGGCGTCAATATCGCCGCGCGCCTGGCGGAGCTGGCGAACGCCGGCGAGACCATCGTATCGGCCGCGGTGCGCGATCAGCTGACGAGTGGCGTGGAAGCCTCGGTCGAGGACCTGGGCGAGCAGCGCCTGCGCAACCGCGAGCGCGCGGTGCGCGCCTTCCGCCTGTGGCCGCCGGCGCAGCCGCTCGCCGCAGGGCCGAGCGCCGTGGCGCGCGCGCACGGCCGTCCTTCGGTGGCGGTGATCCCGTTCCAGCTACGCACCGACGACGCGCGCTTTGCGTTCGTCGGCGACGGCCTGGCCGACGAGACCATCGCCGCGCTCTCGCGCGTCGCCGACTTCTTCGTCACCTCGCGCCTGTCGTCGATGGC
>DASWER010000592.1:0-13889 GCA_036394655.1 Burkholderiales bacterium | reverse complement strand
ATCGAGGGCGTGCAGCGCCTCGTCGACTATATGCGCGACTTCGAGAAGAAGCATGGCTAAGAAGAAGTGCGAGATCCTGGTGATCAACCAGATCGCCCCGGTCGGCCTGAAGCGCTTTCCGCCCGAGCGTTATGCCGTGGTCAAGGAGTCGAAGGACCCGTGGGCGATCCTGGTGCGCTCGCAGGACCTGCACAAGTTCGAGTTCGGGCCGTCGCTGCGCGCGGTCGGCCGCGCGGGCGCCGGCGTCAACAACATTCCGGTGCCGGCGCTCTCGAAGCGCGGCATCCCGGTGTTCAACGCCCCCGGCGCGAACGCCAACGCGGTGAAGGAGCTGGTGCTCGCCGGCATGCTGATCGCGGCGCGCAATCTCGGTCCGGCGCTCGAGTTCGTGAAAGGCCTGGACGGCAACGGTGATCTCAACAAGACGGTCGAGAGCGGCAAGAAGCAGTTCGCCGGCTTCGAGCTGCCCGGCCATACGCTCGGCGTCATCGGCCTGGGCAAGATCGGCAGCCTGGTCGCCGACGCGGCCATCCGCCTGGGCATGAATGTGCTCGGCTACGACCCGCACATCACGGTGGAATCGGCGTGGAGCCTGCCGTCGCAAGTGCGCCGCGCCAACTCGGTCGATGAAATCCTCAAGGGGAGCGATTTCGTCAGCCTGCATGTTCCGCTCGTGGACAAGACCAGGCATCTGGTCAACCCGAAGAACATCGATCACTTTCGCTCGGGCGCGGTGCTGTTGAATTTCTCGCGCGAAGGTGTGGTCGACGACGACGCGGTGCTGAAGGGGCTGGCGAGCGAGCGCCTGTGCTGGTACGTGACCGATTTCCCGAGCCCGGCGCTGCTCGGCAAGGCGGGCGTGATCGCGCTGCCGCACCTCGGCGCCTCCACCGAGGAGGCCGAAGACAATTCCGCCGTGATGGTGGTCGACGAGCTGCGCGATTATCTCGAGCACGGCAACCTGCAGAACGCCGTCAACTTCCCCGACGCCAGCATGGCGCGCGAGGCGCCCTATCGCCTCGCCATCGCCAACGCCAACGTGCCCGACATGCTGGGGCGCATTTCGCATGCGCTCGGCAAGCGCAAGATCAACATCCACAACATGCTGAACAAGTCCAAGGGAGACATGGCCTACACGCTGGTCGATGCCGACACTCCGGTCGGCAAGGACGTGATCGACGAGCTGTGCCATACGCACGGCGTGCTCGCCGTGCGGTACTTGCCCGTAGATGGCTAGATGCCGCCTGAAAGCAGATGGCTGAAGACATCGACAAGCTGCGTCGCGAAATCGATGCCGTCGACGACGAGCTGCTGCAGCTGATCAACCGGCGCGCCGGCCTCGCCGGTCGCATCGGTTCGCTCAAGCAGGGCGCGCCCGCCTATCGACCGGAGCGCGAGACGCAGATCCTGCGCCGTGTGGCCGAGGCGAGCGCCGGGCCGCTCGCGCCGGAGCGCGTCACCGCGGTGTTCCGCGAGGTGATCTCGGCCTGTCGCGGCCTCGAGGAGGCGATCCGCGTGACCTATCTCGGACCGGAAGGCACCTTCAGCGAGCAAGCGGTGCGCAAGCACTTCGGCGCCGCCGTCGAAGCGCTTCCCGTGGCGAGCGTCGACGAGGCGTTCCGGCGCTGCGAGGCGGGCGCGGTGCAGTTCACCGTGGTCCCGGTGGAAAATTCGACCGAGGGCGTGGTCGGCCGCACGCTCGATCTCCTGCTCACCACGCCGCTTCGCATCTGCGCGGAGATCGAGCTGCGCGTGCAGCAGAATTTGCTGGCCAAGGGCAGCGTGAAAGACATACGGCGGCTCTATTCGCACGCGCAGTCGCTCGCGCAGTGCACCGCCTGGCTCGCGCAGAATCTGCCCTCGGCAGAGCGCATCCCGGTCGGCTCCAACGCCGAGGCGGCGCAGCGCGCGGCGAAGGAGGAGGGCGCTGCCGCGATTGCCGGTGAAGCAGCGGCGGAGCGCTACGGCCTCACGCTGCTCGCGCGCTCGATCGAGGACTCGCCGAACAACACCACGCGCTTTCTCGTGCTCGGCGAGCTCGATGCCGGCCCGACGGGCAAGGACCGCACCTCGATCGTCATGTCGGCCGAGAACAAGCCCGGCGCAGTGCATGCGCTGCTTAGCCCGCTCGCGCAGCATCGCGTCAGCATGACGCGTATCGAGTCGCGTCCCGCCCGCAGCCGCTCAGCGCTTTGGGAATATGTATTCTTTATCGACGTCGAGGGCCACCAGAAGGACGCGCCGGTGGCGAAAGCGCTCGCCGAATTGCAGGCCAAGGCGCCCTTTTTGAAAGTGCTGGGCTCATACCCGGCCGCACTGCGCTGATGCTCGTCGATCCCTGCGAGCTGTCGCCCTCCTACGTGCGCTCGATCGCGCCGTACCAGCCGGGCAAGCCGATCTCGGAGCTCGCGCGCGAGCTGGGCCTCGACCAGGCCGGCATCGTCAAGCTTGCTTCGAACGAAAACCCGCGCGGCATCGGCCCGCGCACGCGCGCCGCGATCGACGCCGCGCTCGCCGACGTCGCGCGCTACCCGGACGGCAACGGCTTCGAGCTGAAGCAGGCGCTCTCGGCGCGCTACCACGTCGACATGTCGTCGATCGTGCTCGGCAACGGCTCGAACGACGTGCTCGAGCTGGTCGCGGCTGCGTTCCTCGGGCCCGGCCGCGCGGCGGTGATGTCGCAGCACGCCTTTGCCGTGTATCCGCTCGCCACACAGGCGCGCGGCGCGCGCTCGATCGTCGTGCCGGCGAAGAACTATGCCCACGATCTCGATGCCATGGTGCGCGCCGTAGACGACGAGACCTACGTCCTCTGGGTCGCCAATCCCAATAACCCCACCGGCACCTTTGCGCGCCCGGACGAAGTCGAGGCGCTGCTGCGCCGCGTCCCCGAGCGGGTGCTCGTGGTGATGGACGAGGCCTACAACGAGTACCTGCCGGCGGAGCTGCGCGTCGACAGCGTGAAATGGCTGCGGCGCCATCCCAACCTGATCCTCACGCGCACCTTCTCGAAGGCGTACGGCCTCGCCGGCCTGCGCGTCGGCTATGCCTTCGCGCATGCTTCGGTGGCCGACATCATGAATCGCGTGCGCCAGCCCTTCAACGTGAACAGCATCGCGCTCGCCGCCGCGACCGCTGCGCTCGACGACATGGAGTTCGTCGCGCGCAGCTACGCCGAAAACCTGCGCGGCCTGCGCCAGCTCGAGGAGGGCGCGCGCGGCCTGGGCCTCGAGTTCATTCCTTCTTTCGGCAATTTCCTGACCATCCGTGTCGGCAAGGCGCCGGAGATCTACAAGCGCCTGCTGCGCCGCAGCGTCATCGTGCGCCCGGTTGGCGGCGGCTATCAGCTTCCCGAGCATCTGCGCGTCACGGTGGGCACGGCGCCGGAGAACGAGAAATTCCTCGCCGCGCTCGCGGCTAGCCTCAAGGAATAGGTGCGCCTCGCCGTCATCGGCGTCGGCTTGATCGGCGGCTCGTTCGCGCTCGCGCTCAAAAAGGCCGGCAAGGTGTCGCATGTCGTCGGCGCCGGTCGCAACCGCGCCAACCTCGATCTCGCGCACCAGCGCGGCATCGTTGATTCGATTGCGAGCGATGCCGCCGCAGCAGCGCGCGACGCCGATGTCATTCTGGTCGCTGCACCGGTGGCGCAATTCACGGCCATCTTTGGCTCCCTCGCCTCGGGCCTCAAGGCGGGGGCAATAATCACCGATGCAGGCAGTACCAAGCGCGACGTGGTCGCCGCCGCGCGCGCGGCGCTCGGCGCGAAGATCGGCCAGTTCGTGCCCGCGCATCCGGTCGCCGGCGCGGAGAAGAGCGGCGCCGCGGCGGCGAGCGCCGAGCTGTTTCGCGCGCGGCGCGTGGTGCTGACACCGCTCGAGGAAAATTCGCCCGCCACGGTGGCGAAGGTCCAGGCGCTGTGGGAAGCCTGCGGCGCGCGCATCACGCGCCTGGAGCCGGAGGAGCACGACGCGGTGCTCGCCGCGGTGAGCCACCTGCCGCATCTCCTGGCCTACGCGCTGGTACACGACATCGCGCGGCGCGACAACGCCGAGCAGCTCTTCTCGTATGCTGCCGGCGGCTTCCGCGATTTCACCCGCATCGCCTCTAGCCACCCCGAGATGTGGCGCGATATCTGCATCGCCAACCGCGATCGCCTGCTCGCCGAGCTCGGCCGCTACCAGGACAAGCTCGGCGGTGTCGGGCGCCTGCTGCAGGCCGGGGATGCGGCGGGTCTGGAGAAGCTCTTCGCAGAAGCGCGCCAGGCGCGCGACCAATGGCTGAAGTCCTCGAGCTAAAGCCCGCGCGCCACGCGCGCGGCACGGTGCGCCTGCCGGGCTCGAAAAGCATCTCCAACCGTGTCCTGCTGCTCGCGGCTCTCGCGCAGGGGGAAACCGAGGTCGGCGGATTGCTGGACGCCGACGACACGCGCGTGATGCGCGAAGCGCTGTCGCGGCTGGGCGTCGCGCTCTCCGAAAGCGCCGGCGGGATGACGATCCGCGGCAGCGGTGGCGCGTTCGCGCAGAAGAAAGCCGACCTCTTCCTCGGCAACGCCGGCACGGCGCTGCGGCCGCTGACCGCGGCGCTGGCGCTCTCCGAAGGCGAGTATTGCGTTTCCGGCGTGGCGCGCATGCACGAGCGGCCGATCGGCGATCTGGTCGACGCGCTGCGCTCGATCGGCGCACGCATCGATTACCGTGGCAAGCAGGGCTTCCCGCCGCTCATGGTCCACCCGGCGAAGGTCAGCGTGACCCAGCCGGTCGCGGTGAAGGGCGACGTATCCTCCCAGTTCCTCAGCGCGCTGCTGATGGCGCTGCCGCTGACCGGCAAGGCTGCCGCGATCGAGGTGCAAGGCGAGCTGATTTCAAAGCCCTACGTCGAAATCACGCTCAATGTGATGCGCCGCTTTGGCGTCGACGTGGCGCGCAGCGGCTGGACGCGCTTCGCGCTTCCCAATGCCGCGTACCAGTCGCCCGGGCGGATATTCGTCGAAGGCGATGCATCGTCCGCCTCCTATTTTCTCGGCGCCGGCGCGCTCGGCGGTGGGCCGGTGCGCGTCGAGGGCGTCGGGCGCGCGAGCCTCCAGGGCGACGTGCGCTTCGCCGAGGTGCTCGAGGCGATGGGCGCCGAAGTGCGCATGGCAGACGGCTGGATCGAGTGCGCGGCGAAAGGCAGGCTGCGCGGCATCGACCTCGACCTCAATCACATTCCCGACGCTGCCATGACCGCCGCGGTGCTGGCACTCTTCGCCGATGGGCCGAGCACCTTGCGCAACATCGCGAGCTGGCGGGTGAAAGAGACCGATCGGCTCGCGGCGATGGCCACCGAGCTGCGCAAACTGGGCGCCCAGGTCGAGGAGGGTGCGGACTTCCTGCAGATCGCTCCGCCGCGTTCCATCACGCCCGATGCCACGATTGCTACATACGATGACCATCGCATGGCGATGAGCTTCTCGCTGGTCGCGTTCGGCGGCGCGCCGGTGCGCATCAGGGATCCGCAGTGCGTCGCCAAGACATTCCCTGGATTTTTTGCCGAGCTGGAAAAAATCCGCGCATGAGCGTCCCGGTCATCGCGATCGACGGGCCGTCCGCCTCCGGCAAAGGCACGATCGCCAGCCGCGTGGCGAAGCGCCTCGGGTTCCATTACCTCGAGAGCGGCGCGCTCTACCGCCTGGTGGCGCTGCGCTCGCTGCGCGAAGGCACAATGGACGAAAACCGGCTGGTCGCGCTCGCCGAGGAGATGGACGTGCTGTTCGACGACGGCGAAATCGTGCTCGACGACGAATCGGTGAGCGAGAAGGTGCGCAGCGAACCGGTAGGCATCCGGGCCTCCGAGGTGGCGAAGATGCCGGCGCTGCGTCAGGTGCTTTTGCGGCGCCAGCGGGCCTTTCGCCGGCCGCCCGGGCTGGTCGCCGACGGCCGCGATATGGGCACCGTGGTGTTCCCCGATGCCGAGCTTAAGGTGTTCTTGACAGCGAAGCCGGAAGTAAGAGCCGAACGGCGGTATAAGCAGTTGAAAGAAAAAGGAATCGATGCTAATCTTCGCGCCCTTTCCCGCGATCTTCAGGACCGGGACGAGCGCGACGCCAAGCGGGCGGTCGCGCCGCTGGTCCCGGCGCCGGATTCGCAAGTGCTCGATTCATCAGCGCTTTCGGTTGACGAGGTGGTGGAGCGCATCGTCGGCTGGTGTCGGGAAAGGAAACTGGGTGGGCCGGTCTAATGGCTGCCCGTGTGTTCAACCTAACCCCGTGAGCGCAAGCTTGCGGTTTGAAAAGGTTTTCTCTTAATGGCTAGCATTTCCCCAGCACCGTCGTCCCAGAAGTCGTCGCCGAATTCCGCGCAAGCCGCCGGCGGCGAGTCGTTCGCCGCTCTCTTCGAGGAGAGCCTCACTCGCAAGGAGATGCGCGTCGGTGAGGTGATCACCGCCGAGGTGCTCTCGGTGGATGACAACTTCGTGGTGGTGAACGCCGGGCTGAAGTCCGAAAGCATCATTCCGGCCGACGAGTTCCGCAACGACGCCGGCCAGGTCGACGTCAAGCCGGGCGATTTCGTGAGTGTCTCGATCGAGGCGCTTGAGGACGGTTTCGGCGCCACGCGCCTTTCGCGCGACAAGGCGAAGCGCATGGCGGCATGGCTCGAGCTCGAGAAAGCGCTCGAGAACGCCGAGAAGGTGAAGGGCGTGATCACCGGCAAGGTGAAGGGCGGCCTGACCGTCATGACCAAGGGTATCCGCGCCTTCCTGCCGGGCTCGCTGGTCGATCTGCGCCCGGTTAAGGACACCACGCCCTACGAGGGCAAGGAGATGGAGTTCAAGGTCATCAAGCTCGACCGCAAGCGCAACAACGTGGTCGTGTCGCGGCGCGCGGTGCTCGAGGAGACCGCGGGCGCCGAGCGCGAGCAGCTGCTCGCCTCGCTGCAGGAAGGCGCCACCGTCAAGGGCATCGTCAAGAACATCACCGACTACGGCGCCTTTGTTGATTTGGGCGGGATCGACGGCCTGCTGCACATCACCGATCTCGCCTGGCGTCGCGTCAAGCATCCGTCCGAGGTGCTCAACGTCGGCGATGAAGTCACCGCCAAGGTTTTGAAGTTTGACGCGGAGAAGAACCGCGTCTCGTTGGGATTGAAGCAGCTCGGCGAGGATCCATGGGTCGGCATCGCACGCCGCTACCCGCAGGGCACGCGCCTCTTCGGCAAGGTCACGAACCTCACCGACTATGGCGCGTTCGTCGAGGTGGAGTCGGGCATCGAAGGCCTGGTGCACGTCTCGGAGATGGATTGGACGAACAAGAACGTCCATCCGTCCAAGGTAGTGCAGGTCGGCGACGAGGTCGAAGTGATGATCCTCGAGATCGACGAGGAGCGCCGCCGGATTTCCCTCGGCATGAAGCAGTGCATGCCGAATCCGTGGGAAGACTTCGCCCGCGAGTACAAGAAGGGCGACAAGGTCAAGGGCCAGATCAAATCGATCACCGACTTCGGCGTGTTCGTCGGCCTGCCCGGCGGCATCGACGGCCTGGTGCATCTCTCCGACCTCTCCTGGTCGACAGCCGGCGAGGAAGCGGTCAAGAATTTCAAGAAGGGCGAGGACCTCGAGGCGGTGGTGCTGTCGATCGACGTCGAGCGCGAGCGCATCTCGCTCGGTGTGAAGCAGATGGAGGGCGATCCGTTCACCAACTTCATCGCCAGCCACGAGAAGAACAGCCTGGTGCAGGGCATCGTGAAATCGGTCGATGCGAAGGGCGCGGTGATCGACATCGGCGGCGTCGAGGGCTATCTGCGCGCCTCCGAGTTCTCGCGCGACCGCATCGACGACCTGACCAAGCACCTGAAGGAAGGCGACACGGTGCAGGCGATGATCATCAACGTCGACCGCAAGAACCGGTCGATCAACCTTTCGGTGAAGGCGAAAGACCTCTCCGAGGAGACCGAAGCGATGAAGCAGCTGCGCACCGAGAATGCCGCGGCGAGCGCCGGGGCCACCAATCTGGGCGCGCTGTTGCGCGCGAAGCTCGACAAGGACAAGGGCGGATCGAACCCGCAGCAATAAGCGGGTCGAGCGACCGAAGGGGGGAAGCTTCGCATGACCAAGTCGGAACTGATCGCGCGCCTCGCCCAGCGCTATCCGCAGCTGGTGGCGAAGGACGCCGAGTACGCGGTGAAGATGATCCTCGACGCGATGACGCAGAGCCTGCTCAGCGGCCACCGCATCGAGATCCGCGGCTTTGGCAGCTTCGGGCTCAACTACCGCCCGCCGCGCACCGGCCGCAATCCCAAATCGGGCGAGAAGGTGCACGTGCCGGAGAAATACGTGCCGCACTTCAAGGCCGGCAAGGAATTGCGCGAGCGCGTCGACGGCGCCACGCCCGACGCGTCCGCCGCGCCACAAGAGCGCGCGTCGCAGCCCGTAAGGTAGTCCCCAGGTGCGCATCGTCACCTGGGCGATCCGCATCGTCGTGTTCGTGCTCCTGATCGCGTTCGCCGCGAAGAACGTCGAGCCGGTGACGCTGCGCTTCTACTTTGACCTCGCGCTGCAGGCGCCGCTGGTGGTGCTGCTGTTCGCGGCGTTCGCCGTGGGCGCGTTGTTCGGCGTGCTGGCGCTGCTCGGCACGCTGCTGCGGCAGCGGCGGCAGATCACGCTGCTGAAAAGGCGCGTGCCACCCGAGGAGCCGGCGCGCGCGCCGGTGCCCGAACTTTAGATGAGGGCGTGAGTGGTCGAGTTCGAGTACTGGTGGCTGCTCGGCCTGCCGCTGTTCTTCGGGCTGGGATGGATGGCGGCGCGCGTCGACATCAAGCAGATCGTCACCGAGTCGCGCGCGCTGCCGCGCTCGTACTTCAAGGGTCTCAACTTCCTGCTGAACGAGCAGCCCGACAAGGCGATCGAGGCGTTCATCGAGGTGGTCAAGGTCGATCCCGAGACCATCGAGCTGCACTTCGCGCTCGGCAGCCTGTTTCGCCGGCGCGGCGAGTATGACCGCGCCATCCGCATGCACCAGAACCTGCTCGAGCGCGCCGGCCTGGCCGCGGACCAGAAGGTGATCGCGCTCGCCGAGCTCGGCCAGGACTACCTCAAGGCGGGGATCCTCGATCGCGCCGAAGAGGTGTTCAAGAAGCTGGAAGGCAGCCCCCAGGCCAACCTCGCGCGCACCCATCTGCTCGAGATCTACGAACAGGAGAAGGACTGGAAGCGCGCCATCGAGATGACGCGGCAGGTCGATTCCGACCCGCGCGAGCTGGCGCAGTATTACTGCGAGCTCGCCACCTCGGAAGCCGCGCAGTCGCGCCCCGACGTGGCGCGCGGCCATCTCGAAGCGGCGCTGGAGGCGAACCGCAAGTGCGTGCGCGCGAGCCTGCAGCTCGGCGATCTGGAACGCTCGGCCGGAGGCCTTGAGCGCGCCATCGAATACTGGAAGCGCATCGAGTCGCAGAACCCCGCGTATCTCGCGCTTGCCGCGCAGCGCCTTTACGAAGCGCACAAGGAAGGCGGGCGCGCGGAAGAAGGGCTGCACCTGCTCGCCGGCTACCTCGAGCGCTATCCGTCGCTCGATCTGCTCGACACGGTGTTCCAGCACACGCTCGAAGCGAAGGGCCACGAGGAGGCGTATCGCCTGGTGCGCGACGAGCTGCGCCGCAATCCGACGCTGCTCGGCCTCGACCGGTTGCTCGAAGCGCAGATCATCGCCGCCGGCTCGCCCGATCGGCGGCGTGATCTCGAGCTGGTGCGCAACCTGGTGCACGGCCACACGCGGCGCCTCGCGCGCTACCGCTGCGAGACCTGCGGCTTCAAGGCGCGCCAGTTCTACTGGCGCTGTCCCGCCTGCGGCGGCTGGGAAACCTATCCGCCGCGCCGAACCGAGGAATTTGATCTAACGCCATGAACGTTACCGTCATTGGAACCGGCTATGTGGGCCTGGTCACCGGAGCCTGCCTCGCCGACGCCGGCAACAACGTCTTCTGCCTCGACCTGGACGAGAACAAGATCGCTCGCCTGAACCGGGGAGAGATTCCCATCTTCGAGCCGGGCCTCGAGCCGATCGTGAGGCGCAACGAACAAGCCGGCCGGTTGCGCTTCTCGACCGATATCGGCGCGAGCGTGGCGCACGGCGAGCTGCAGCTGATCGCCGTGGGCACGCCGCCGGGCGAGGACGGCTCGGCCGACCTGCAGCACGTGATCGCCGCCGCGCGCTCGATCGGCCGCCACATGGAGGGCTACAAGGTGGTGGTGACCAAGTCGACCGTGCCGGTGGGCACCGCCGACAAGGTGAAGCACGCGATCATCGAGGAGCACAAGAAACGCCATCTCGGCAGCGACTTCACCGTGGTGTCCAATCCCGAGTTCCTCAAGGAAGGCGCCGCGCTCGAGGACTTCATGCGGCCCGACCGCATCATCGTCGGCTCGGACGATGCGCGCGCCGTCGCCATGCTGCGCAGCCTGTACGCCCCGTTCCAGAGAAACCGCGAGCGCATCATCGTGATGAGCGTGCGCTCGGCCGAGCTCACCAAGTACGCGGCGAACGCGATGCTCGCCACGCGCATCTCGTTCATGAACGAAGTCGCCAACCTGTCGGAGGCGATCGGCGCCGACATCGAGGAAGTGCGCCGCGGCATCGGCTCCGATCCGCGCATCGGCTACCAGTTCCTCTACGCCGGTGCCGGCTTCGGCGGCTCGTGCTTCCCCAAGGACGTGAAGGCCCTGCAGCGAAGCGCGCAGGAGGCCGGCAAGCCGCTGCGGCTGCTCGGCGCGGTCGAGGAGGTGAACGAAGCGCAGAAGCACGTGCTCGGCTTCAAGATCCGCGACCGCTTCGCCAACCAGCTGCGCGGCAAATGCATCGCCATCTGGGGGCTCGCCTTCAAGGCGAACACCGACGACATGCGCGAAGCGCCGAGCCTCGCGCTGATCGATGATCTGGTCGCCGCCGGCGCCACCATCCGCGCCTATGACCCGGCCGCCGGCGAGGAGGCGAAAAAGGTCTTTGCCGACAGCCGCAGCGTCACCATCGTGCCGCACGCGCTCGACGCGCTCGAAGGCGCCGATGCGCTGGCGATCGTCACCGAATGGCAGGAGTTCCGCAGCCCTGACTTCGCCGCCATCAAGAAGGCGCTCAAGACGCCGGCGATCTTCGACGGCCGCAACCTCTACGACCCGGCGGCGCTGCGCGTCCAGGGTCTCGAGTACTACCCGATAGGCCGCAAGCAGTGAGGGCACCAGATACCTCGAAAGCACGCGTGCTGGTGGTCGGCGACGTGATGCTCGATCGCTACTGGTACGGGCAGGTGTCGCGCATCTCGCCCGAGGCGCCTGTGCCGATCGTCCTGGTCAACGAGCAGGACGAGGAAGTCCGCCTCGGCGGAGCGGGCAACGTGGCGCGCAACTGCAAGGCGCTCGGCGCGACGGTTCGCCTCCTGTCGGTGATCGGCAAGGATGAAGCCGGGCGGCGCATCGCGGCGCTGGCGAAGAAGGAAGGCCTCGACGCGCGCCTGCATACCGACAAGAACCTGCGCACCACGCAGAAGCTGCGCGTGGTCGGCCCGCGCCGCCACCAGCTCTTGCGCATCGATTTCGAGACCCCGCCTTCGACCGAGGTACTGGCCTCCAAGCTCGCCGATTTCCGCGAGGCGCTGGAGGACTGCGACGTGGTGCTGCTCTCCGACTACGGCAAAGGCGGCCTCGCGCACATCGAGACCATGATCAAGGAGGGACGCAAGGCGAAGAAGCTGGTGCTGGTCGACCCGAAGGGCGACGACTACGCGCGCTATCGCGGCGCGAGCGTCCTGACGCCCAACCTGTCCGAGCTGCGCGAAGTCGTCGGACGCTGGCGCGACGAGAAGGACCTCGCCAGCCGCGCGCAGGCGCTGCGCGAGAAGCTGCGCCTCGACGCGCTGCTGCTCACGCGTGGCGAGGACGGCATGGCGCTCTTCCGGCCGCGGCGCATGTTGCGCGTGCGTGCCGAGAAGCACGAAGTCTCCGACGTCACCGGCGCCGGCGACACCGTGATCGCTGCGCTGGCGGTGATGCTCGCTGCCGGCGAAGGGCTCGAATCGGCGGTGCGCATCGCCAACCGCGCCGGCGGCATCAAGGTGACCAAGTTCGGCACGGCGGTGGTCACACCCGCGGAGATCTTTGCTTCATGAACTACTGCATCGTCACCGGCGCCGCCGGCTTCATCGGCTCCAAGCTCGTCGAAGGGCTCAATCGCCGCGGCGTCACCGAGATCATCGCGGTGGACAACCTCGCGCACGCCGACAAGTTCCGTAATCTCGCCGGCTGCGAGATCGCCGACTACGTCGACCAGTCCGAATTTCTTGCCACGTTGGAAAAGTGGGAAGGCGCGGTCGAGGCGGTGTTCCACCAGGGCGCCTGCTCCGACACGATGGAGAGCGATGGGCGCTACATGATGGACAACAACTACGCCTACTCGCGTCGCCTGCTCGAATGGTGCCAGGACGAGGAGGTGCCGCTGATCTACGCCTCCTCGGCATCGGTGTACGGCCCCGGCCCCGACTACCGCGAGGAGCGCGCCTGCGAGCGTCCGCTCAACATCTACGGCTATTCCAAGTTCCTTTTCGATCAGCTGGTGCGGCTGCATCTTCCCGAGGCCACTGCGCAGATCGTCGGGCTGCGCTACTTCAACGTCTACGGCCCGAACGAAGCGCACAAGGGACGCATGGCATCGGTGGCGTTGCACGCCTATCAGCAGCTCCTGGGTGAAGGCCGCGTCAAGCTGTTCGTCGGCTCCGAAGGCTATCGCGACGGCGAGCAGCGGCGCGATTTCGTCTACGTGGACGACGTGGTCGCCGTGAACCTGTGGTTCCTCGAGCGGCGCACGGCGTCGGGCATCTTCAACTGCGGCACCGGCCGCGCCCAGACTTTCAACCGCGTCGCGGTGGCGGTGATCAATGCGGTGCACGGCACCAGCCTCACGCTGCACGATGCCGTCGCCAAGGGTCTGATCGAGTACATCCCGTTCCCGCGCGAGCTCGCCGGCAAATACCAGAGCTTCACCGAGGCCGATCTTTCGAAGCTGCGCGCGGCGGGCTATCCAGGCGAGTTCATGGCGGTTGAGCAGGGCGTCGCCGCTTACGTGAAGGAGCTGCAGCGCAAGTGAAAAAGACCCTCGAGGACTTCATCGGCAACACGCCGCTGGTGCGCCTGCAGCGCCTGCCGGGTTCACAGAGCAAGAATGTGATCCTCGCCAAGCTCGAGGGGAATAATCCCGCCGGCTCGGTGAAGGACCGGCCGGCGATCTCGATGATCCGCCACGCCGAGGAGCGCGGCCGCATCAAGCGCGGCGACACGCTGATCGAGCCGACCTCGGGCAACACCGGCATCGCGCTCGCCATGGCCGCCGCGACGCGCGGCTACCGCATGATCCTCATCATGCCCGAGCATCTTTCCGCCGAGCGGCGCCAGACGATGCGCGCGTTCGGCGCCGAGATCATCCTCACGCCGCAGAAGGGCGGCATGGAGGGCGCGCGCGACCTCGCCGAGCAGATGGTGCGCGAAGGCAAGGGCACGATGCTCGACCAGTTCGCCAACCCGGACAACCCGCTGGTGCACTACGAGACCACCGGCCCGGAGATCTGGCGCGACACCGACGGGCGCATCACGCATTTCGTCTCGAGCATGGGGACCACCGGGACCATCATGGGCTGCTCGCGCTTCTTCAAGGAAAAAAATAAAAGCATCGAGATCATCGGCTGCCAGCCCGAGGAGGGCTCGCAGATCCCGGGCATTCGCAAGTGGCCCGAGGCCTACCTGCCGAAGATCTACGACAAGAAGCGCGTCGATCGGCTGGAGTACGTGAGCCAGGGCGATGCCGAGGAAATGACGCGGCGCCTGGCGCGCGAGGAAGGCATCTTCGCCGGCATCTCCTCCGGCGGCGCGGTGCACGT
>DASWER010000591.1:0-5461 GCA_036394655.1 Burkholderiales bacterium | reverse complement strand
CCATCGGCCACCAGCATCGCCTGCGGGGCGTTGCGGATTGCCGGCAGCAGCGCCATCTCCGCCATCTTCATCGACACCTCGGCATGCTCGGCCTCGTAGCCAAAGCTGCCGGCCATGCCGCAGCAGCTCGTCTCGACGGTCTTCACCGCGAGTCCCGGAACCATCGCCAGCACTTTCTGCACCGCCGGCATCACATCGAACGCCTTCTGGTGGCAATGCCCGTGGAGCAGCACCTCCTGCTTCATCTCGCGGAATTTGAGGCGGCCGGGCTTCTGCGCCAGGAACTCCTCCAGCAGAAATGCGCTTTGCGCCAGCTTCTCGGCACCCTTCACCAACACCGGAAATTCGTCGCGCAGCGAAAGCAGGCACGACGGCTCCAGTCCCACCACCGGCGCACCGCGCGCGACCGCGGGCGCGAGCGCATCCACCAGGCGCTGCGCTTCGCGCTTCGCCCGATCGACCATGCCGACGGAGAGGAAGGTGCGCCCGCAGCACAAGCCGGTCGGCGCCTGCACGCGATAGCCGGCGGCCTCGAGCACATTCATCGCGGCGCGGGCGTTTTCCGGCTCGAAATATCGATTGAACGTATCCACGAACAGCACCACGTCCCCAACCGGCGTACCCGTGTCGCGAAAGTAATCGCCGCGCCAGCGCGGCAGCGGCCGCGCCGCAAAACCGAGCGGTCGTTTCAGCAGCGCTGACGCGAAGTTGGTGAGCGGCGCGAGCCGCGCAGCGAGCGGTGCGTAACGAGGCAGGAAACCAATCGCGCGCTCGCGCGCGCTGAAGCCGTGCCGCGCCTTGTAGTGCGCCAGGAACTCGATCTTCATGCGCGCCATGTCGACGCCGGTGGGGCATTCACGCTTGCAACCCTTGCACGACACGCATAGATCCAGCGCTTGCTTCACCGCCTGCTCGCCTTCGTCGCCGAGCTGACCCGAGAGCGCGAGGCGCAGCGTATTGGCACGGCCGCGCGTCAGGTGGATCTCGTCGCGCGTCGCCCGGAAGGAGGGGCACATCGTGCCGGCGTCGAACTTGCGGCAGTGGCCGTTGTTGTTGCACATCTCGACGGCCTTGTCGTAGCCGCCCCATTCGCTCCAGTCGAGCGCCGTGGCCGGCACTTCGGTGCGATAGCCCGGCTTGAAGCGAAACAGCCGAGCGTCGTCCATCTTCGGCGGGTCGACGATCTTTCCCGGGTTCATCAGGCCGCGCGGGTCGAGCCAGGACTTGATCTCGCCAAGCGCGCTCGTCAGGCGCGGGCCGAAGAACGGCGCGATCCATTCCGAGCGCACCAGGCCGTCGCCGTGCTCGCCGGAATAGGCGCCCTTGTACTCCTTGACCATGGCGCAGGCTTCCTCCGCGATGGCGCGCATCTTCACTGCGCCGTCGCGCCGCATGTCGAGGATCGGGCGCACGTGCAGCGTGCCCACCGACGCGTGCGCATACCAGGTGCCCCGCGTGCCGTGCTTCTCGAACACGGCAGTCAGGCGCGCCGTGTACTCGGCAAGATGCTCGAGCGGCACGGCGCAGTCCTCGATGAAGGACACCGGCTTACCGTCGCCCTTCATCGACATCATGATGTTGAGGCCAGCTTTGCGCACTTCCCAGAGCTCGCGCTGCGCGGCCGGGTCGGTGATCTCGACCACGCTGCCGGGCAGACCGAGGTCGGCCATGAGCTGCGTGAGACGCTTGAGACGCGGCAGCTGGTCCTCCTCACCGGAGAACTCGACCAGCAGGATCGCATCGGGCTCGCCCTTGATGACGGCATCGACCGTCTTGCGGAACGCCGCGATGTCGCGCGCAAGGCCGATCATGGTGCTATCGACCAGCTCCACCGCGCTCGGACCGAGCTCGACGATGTGCCGGGTGAAGTCCATCGCCGTGTAGAACTTCGGAAAGTGGCAGACGCCGAGCGCGCGCCGCGGCGGAATGCGTGAAAGCTTGAGGTGCAGGCGCTCGGAGTACGCGAGCGTGCCTTCGGAACCGACCAGCAGATGCGCGGCATTGGCATGCGGCGGTCCGAGGTGGTCCAGGTTGTAGCCCGCCACCTTGCGCAAGAGCTTCGGGAAGCGCGCCTCGATCTCGGCCTGCTCGCGCTGGTACAGGCTCTTTAGCTTGCCTACAAACGCCTGGTAGGTCGGCGGGCCGCCCGCTGCGTTCATCGGACCAAACGTCCAGCGCTCGCCGGAGACGGTGCAGGCCTCGATAGCGAGCACGTTGTGCACCATGTTGCCGTAGGCGATCGAGCGCGAGCCGCAGGAATTGTTGCCCGCCATGCCGCCGAGCGTGGCCTGCGCGCTGGTCGAGACGTCGACCGGGAACCACAGGCCCTTCGGCCGCAGCAGCGCGTTCAGCTGGTCGAGCACCACGCCCGGCTGGACGATCGCTCGCTCGCCATCGACTTCGATGACGCGGTTCAGGTATTTGGTATGGTCGATGAGCAGCGCCTCGCCCACCGCCTGCCCGCATTGCGAGCTGCCGGCACCGCGCGGCAGGATCGGCACGCCTTCTTCGGCGGCGATCGCGATCGCCATGCGTGCGGCCGTTTCGGTGCGCGGCACGGCGATGCCGATCGGCTCGACTTGATAGATCGAGGCGTCGGTCGAATACCGGCCGCGGCTCGCGCGGTCGAACAGCACTTCGCCGTCGAACTCCTTGCGCAGCCGCGCCGCAAGCGCTGAATCGCCCGGTCGCGACGCGACCACGCGCACGGGGAACGATGGCGCGTTCAAGCGACGTTCTCGGCGGTCTTAAGGACGCTCGCCAGCTTGTTCGCGAGGTGATCCTGCAGCAGGCGCTTCAGCCGATCCACGTCGCGCGCCTCGAGCGCCGCGAGGATCGCCTCGTGCTCGCGCACCGCCTCGCTCCAGCGCTCGCTGGAGAGGTTTGCCATGTAGCGGGCGCGGCGGACATTTGTATTCAGTTGGCGATAGGCGTTGGCCAGGATGGCGTTGCCCGACGCCTCGACGATCTCGAGGTGAATCGCCTGGTTGTATTGGAAGTAACCCTCCAGATCGCCGCGCTCATACCGGGTCAGCATCTTCTGGTGCAGGGCGCGGATTCGGGCGATGCGCTCGGCGCTCGCATGGCGGCAGGCGAGCTCGCCGGCGAGTCCTTCCAGCGCACCCATGACATGCAGCGTTTCGGCGAGCCGCGCGGCATCGATGCGCGACACGATCGCGCCGCGGTTCGGCAACAGGTCGACCAGGCCCTCGGTGGCGAGCAGCTTGATCGCCTCGCGCAGCGGCGTGCGCGAGATTCCCAGCTGCTCGCAAAGCACGCGCTCATTGAGGCGCCCGCCGGGCGCGAGCCGGCCCTGCACGATCAGATCGCGCAACCGGTCCACGGTTTCCTCGTGCAGCGGTCGGCGGCTGATCGGCGAAACGGCGGCTTGCATGTGGACCATTTTTGCATGCAAAATGCAAAAGAGAAAGGAATCTCATGCCGCGTCGTGCTGGGCGTCACTTCCTGCAAATACCGGGTCCGACCAATGTGCCGGACCGTGTGCTGCGCGCGATCGACTTCCCCACGATCGACCACCGCGGGCCGGAGTTCGGCGTGCTCGGCAAGAACGTGCTCGCCGGGATGAAGCGCGTTTTTAAAAGCACCCAAGGTGAGGTGGTGATCTACCCGGCTTCCGGCACTGGCGCCTGGGAGGCCGCGCTGGTCAATACGCTTTCGCCCGGCGATCGCGTACTGATGTACGAGACCGGCCACTTCGCCACGCTGTGGCAGAAGATGGCGACCAAGCTCGGCCTGGAGGTCGAATTCATCGCCGCCGACTGGCGCCGCGGCGCCGATCCCGAGGCGATCGAGAAGCGGCTGCGCGCCGACGCCGACAAGCGCATCAAGGCAGTGGGAGTGGTGCACAACGAAACCTCGACCGGCGTTGTCTCGCGCATCGCGGAGCTGCGCCGTGCGATCGACGCGGCGGGTCACCCGGCGCTGCTCATGGTGGACACCATCTCATCGCTCGCGTCGATGGATTACCGGCACGATGAATGGGGCGTTGACGTCACCGTTGCCGGCTCGCAGAAGGGCCTGATGCTGCCGCCGGGCCTTTCCTTCAATTGCATCTCGCCGAAGGCCCTGGCCGCCGCAAAATCCGCGCGCCTGCCGCGCAGCTATTGGGCCTGGGACGAGATGATCGCCAACGGCAAGACCGGCTACTTCCCTTACACCCCGGCGACCAACCTGCTCTACGGACTCGCCGAGGCGCTGAAAATGCTGCTCGAAGAGGAAGGCCTCGACGCGGTGTTTGCCCGCCACCAGCGCCATGCCGAAGCGACGCGGCGCGCCGTGCGGGGCTGGGGCCTCGAAGTCTTCGCGCTCGAGCCGCGCGAGTTTTCCGCGTCGCTTACCGGTGTGCTCATGCCCGCGGGCCATGACGCCGATCGCGTGCGCAAGGTGATCCTGGAAGCCTTCGACCTTTCGCTCGGCACCGGGCTCACCAAGCTCGGCGGCAAGATGTTCCGCATCGGGCACCTGGGCGATTTCAACGATCTCACGCTGATGGGAACGCTTGCCGGCGTCGAGATGGGTCTCGAGCTCGCGGGCGTGCCGGTAAAAAAGGACGGCGTACAAGCCGCAATGCAATATCTTTCGGAATGCGCCAAGGCGCCCGCACGGCGGGCGGCTTAGACCAGAAGCGCCAAAACCCGATCAACGAGGAGGAGTGACCATGAACAGATTTCGCCTATTCGCGAGCACGCTTGGCGCGCTCGCGCTCGCCCACGCGGCCTTTGCCTGGGAGCCGACTAAGCCGGTGGAGATCGTCGTCGCTGCCGGCGCCGGCGGCGCCTCGGACCAGATGGCGAGGATGATGCAGGCGGCGATCCAGAAGAACAATCTGATGAAGCAACCGATGGTGGTCTCGCTCAAGGGCGGCGCGTCGGGTGCGGAGGCGCTGATGTACATGAAGTCGAGCGCCGGCGACCCGAACAAGGTGCTGATCGCCTACTCGCTCATCTACATGCTGCCGCTGTCGGCGAAGATCCCCTTCAACTGGCGCGAGCTGACGCCGGTGTCGGTCGTCGCGCTCGACCAGTTCGTGCTTTGGGACAACACCACGCTGCCGCATGCGAACGTCAAGGACTTCATCGCCGCCGCCAAGGCGGCCAATCCGCCGTTCAAGATGGGCGGCACCGGCTCGAAGCGCGAGGACCACGTGCTCACCGTCTTCATCGAGAAGAAGACCGGCGCCAAGTTCGCCTACCTGCCGTACAAGTCGGGCGGCGAAGCGGCTACGCAGCTGGTCGGCAACCACACGCAGTCGAACGTCAACAATCCTTCCGAGAACCTCGAAGTCTGGCGCGCCGGCCAGGTGCGGGCCTTGTGCGTCTTCGACAAGGAGCGCATCCAGTACAAGGCGAAGGTGACCGACAAGCAGTCCTGGGGCGATATCCCGACCTGCAAGGAGGAAGGGCTGGACGTGCAGTATCTGATGCTGCGGGCCATGTTCCTT
>DASWER010000590.1:0-3523 GCA_036394655.1 Burkholderiales bacterium | reverse complement strand
TTCGGGCGCTTCCCGCATCGCAACGGCATCCTCGGCCGCGCGAGCACGCCCGAGGAGCTCGAGTTCCTCAAGCGGCCCGGCTCAAGCTTCTGAATCGGTGATCGCGCCGAGCGACGCCGTCGAGACCAGCTTGCGGTATTTCGCCAGCAGCCCGCGCGTATAGCGCGGCTTGGGCGGCTGCCACTTCTTGCGCCGTTGTGCGATTTCCTTCGCCGGCACGTTGAGCTGGATCAGCTGCTTCTTCGCGTCGATGGTGATCGAGTCGCCTTCCTTGACCAGCGCGATGGTGCCACCGACGAAGGCCTCGGGCGCGACGTGGCCGACTACCATGCCCCAAGTGCCGCCGGAGAAGCGGCCGTCGGTGAGCAGGCCGACCGATTCGCCAAGCCCCTGCCCGATGAGCGCCGAGGTCGGGGCCAGCATCTCCTGCATGCCCGGCCCGCCTTTCGGGCCTTCGTAGCGGATGACGACGACGTCACCCGGCTTGATGCGCTTCGCCATGATCGCCTTCATGCAGTCATTCTCCGAATCGAAAACCCGCGCCGGGCCGGTGATGGCCGGGTTCTTCAGGCCGGTGATCTTGGCAACGCAGCCCTCGGTCGCCAGATTGCCGCGCAGGATCGCGAGGTGGCCAGTCTTGTACATGGGCTTGGACCACGGCCGGATCACATCCTGGTCCTGGCGCGGCTCGGCTGGCACGTCCTTCAGCATCTCGGCCATGGTCTTGCCGTGGATCGTCATGCATTCGCCGTGCAGCGCGCCGTTCGCGAGCAGGATCTTCAGTACCTGCGGCACGCCGCCCGCGCGGTGGAAATCCACCGCGACGTAGCGCCCCGAGGGCTTGAGGTCGCACAGCACCGGCACCTTGCGCCGCACGCGCTCGAAATCGTCGATGGTCCACTTCACACCGGCAGCCGAAGCGATGGCCAGGTAATGCAGCACCGCGTTGGTCGAGCCGCCGGTCGCCATCACCAGCGCGATCGCGTTCTCGATCGACTTGCGGGTGATGATGTCGCGCGGCTTGAGGTCGTGCTTGATCGCCTCGACCAGCACGCGCGCCGACTCGGCCGATGAATCGGCCTTCTCGGCGTCGGGCGCGGCCATCTGCGAGGAGCCGAGCAGGCTCACGCCGAGCGCCTCGAAGGAGGAGCTCATGGTGTTGGCGGTGTACATGCCGCCGCAAGCTCCGACGCTCGGGCAGGCGTTCTTCTCGATGCCCTGGAAATCCTCTTCGCTCATCTTGCCGGCGGCAAACGAGCCGACCGCCTCGAAGGCCGACACGATGGTCAGGTCCTTGCCCTTCCATTTGCCGGGCTTGATGGTGCCGCCGTAGACGTAGATCGCCGGCACGTTCATGCGCGCCATGGCCATCACGCCGCCGGGCATGTTCTTGTCGCAGCCGCCGACCACCAGCACGCCGTCCATCGCCTGGCCGTTGACGCTGGTCTCGATGGCGTCGGCGATCACCTCGCGCGACACCAGCGAATATTTCATCGCCTCGGTGCCCATGCCGATGCCGTCGGTGACGGTGGGCACGCCGAACACCTGCGGCTTGGCGCCGGCGGCTTCGAGGGAGGCCATCGCTCGATCGACGAGCGGCTGAATCCCGGCGTTGCACGGATTCATGGTGGAGTGGCCGTTGGCGACCCCGACGATCGGCTTGTCGAAGTCGCTGTCGGCAAAGCCAACCGCGCGCAGCATGGCGCGGTTGGGCGAGCGCGCCACGCCGTGAGTAATGAGCTTGGAACGCCGGTTGTAGCTGGCCATGGCAATCCTCCTGGAGCGCGCCATTCTGCTCCCGCGCGCACGGCGTCGGCCAATGCATTCTTGTAATACCCTTAGAGTATGAATCTTCCGGATTTGCGCCAATTGCGGTATTTCACGGCGCTCGCCGAGCGACTGCATTTCGGCCGCGCCGCCGAGGCGCTGCATATCTCGCAGCCGCCGCTGTCGCGCGCCATCCGCGCGCTCGAGGAGCAGCTCGGCGTGCCGCTTTTCGCGCGCACGCGTCGCCGCGTCGAGCTCACGCCGCAGGGCGCGCGCCTGCTCGAAGCGGCGCGGCGCGTGACCGGACAGCTCGAGCGCACCGTGCACGAGCTGCGCACCATGTCGGCGGGCGCGCAGGCACGGCTGCGCATCGGCTTCGTCTCGCTCGCCGATTACGGCGTCCTGCCGGGACTTCTGAAGGCGTACAAGAGCGCGCAACCCGAGGTGCGGCTTGCGCTGCGCGAGATGCTGTCGCCTGAGCAGGCCGCGGCGCTCGCGGCGGGCGAGCTCGACTTCGGCCTTTTGCTGCCGCCGGTGGCGGGCGCGGCGCGCCTCGAGCACCTAGTGGTACAGCGCGAGCGTTTCGTGCTCGCGCTGCCGGCGCGCCATCGCCTCGCGCATGGCAGCGGACGCGTCTCGCTGCGCGAACTCGCCGGCGAACCTTTCGTCACCATTCCGCGGCAGATCGCACCGCGCCTGTACGATATCGTCGCGCAGCTGGCATTGCAGGCCGGCATTTCCCTCAACATCGCCCAGGAGGCGATCCAGATGCAGACCGTAGTGAGCCTGGTCTCGAGCGGGCTCGGCGCCGCGATCGTGCCCGGGTCGGTCGCGAACCTCGGGCGCCGCGGCGTGGTGTACCGCGAGCTCGCCGAGCGCCACCCACGGCTCGACCTTTGGCTGGCGTGGCGCCGCGGCGCGCTCGACGCCGCCGGCCGCGAGTTCGCGGCGCACGCGCGCCGCCTGGTGTAGCCATGCTGGTTCATCCGGATATCGATCCCATCGCGTTTTCCATCGGCCCCTTGGCGGTGCGCTGGTACGGGCTGATGTACCTCGCGGGCTTCGCCGCCGCCTGGTGGCTCGGCTTGCGGCGCATCGCGCAGGCCAACGCCCCGGTGACGCGCAGGCAATTCGACGATCTATTGTTCCTCGCGGTGCTCGGCGTGATTCTCGGCGGGCGCCTGGGCTACGTGCTGTTCTACAAGCCCGCGCACTACGCCAGCCATCCGCTCGAGATCTTCGCCGTCTGGCAGGGCGGCATGTCGTTTCACGGCGGCCTGCTCGGCGTGATGCTCGCCATGGCGTTCGCCGCCTGGCGTCATCGCGTCGATTACCTGCGTCTGATGGATTTCGTTGCGCCGCTGGTGCCGCTCGGCATCGCTGCCGGCCGCCTCGGCAATTTCATCAACGGCGAGCTCTGGGGGCGTCCGACCAACCTGCCGTGGGGCATGCTGTTCCGGAACGCGGGCGACCTGCCGCGCCATCCGTCGCAGCTCTACCAGTTCGCGCTCGAGGGCGTGACGCTCTTCGTGCTGCTGTGGTGGTTCTCGGCCAAGCCGCGGCCGCGCGGCCAGGTGTCCGCCGTTTTCCTCATGGGCTATGGGACGCTGCGCTTTATCGCCGAGTTCGCGCGCGAGCCTGATGCCTTCCTGGGTTACCTCGCATTGGGCCTGACGATGGGACAGTGGCTCTGCCTGCCGATGATTGCCGGCGGCATCGCCCTGTGGGCATGGAGTCGGCGCTAGACCCGGTTCTC